>NZ_BAAIHN010000012.1:0-67795 GCF_054784775.1 Lacticaseibacillus boliensis | reverse complement strand
CTAGCTTTTGGTTTCGACGCTTAGAGCATAGCATGGGTAGCTTTGTAGGTGTCCTTTTAATTTGTCATTTTAAAAAGGGCCTACACTCTCGGCGTTGGATTTCTCCAACACCAGAAAGTGTAGACCCAAAAATGCTACCTCCCCAATCACCGGGAGGTAGCATTTTGACGTTAACGGGCAGGCTCGAGTTCTTTGTCGTCTTCATCCGTTTGGGTGGTGTTGGTTTCTAATGCGGCGATTTCGTCTTCGGTGAGCATGTCTTTGACCGTCATCTCGATTTTTTCGACGTTCAAGCCGGTCAGCTCGTGGACGCGCTTGGTGACTTCTTCAGTGACCTGATCGAAGATTTCCGGCGCCGGTTCACCGTAGTGCAGCGTCGCGTCTAAGTTCACGTTCACGCGCTTGTCGTCGTCGACGTCGACATCGACGCCTTTGGTCGGGTCGGGGGTCTTGCGGAGTTTGTCGGTGACGTTGGCGATCATGTTGCCTTCCAGCTGATAAAGCCCAGAGATGTCTTTGACTGTCAACGCGACGATCTTGGCGATGACGCTGTCATCGAAGTGCAGCTCGTGTTGTGGGGCGTCATGGGCTTGCGGGTCTTCTTGATGCGACATGTCGTGAGGGTTCGGGCCTTGGTGCATTTGGTCGTGAGCCGTTAAGGTTTCTGTCGGTTTTTTTTGATCGTTGTTGGTCATGAGGTCCTCCTTTGGCGTGGGCAGGCTGTGCCTGCAGGGTCAGAGATGAAGCGACGCGACTTATTTGGCTTTGCTTTGGTTTTTCCATTCTTTGCGGGTCAAGACGTCTTGGACATGCAGGTTCAAGGCGGTCAACTCCAGGCCGGTCATGTGCGTCACTGCCTGGTAGATACGATCGCAAAGGGCGTCGAACAAGGCTTGGGTGTCGGTGTTGTAGGCGACGATCGCGTTCATGTCGATGGTGACAACGTGTTCATCGACTTCTGCGCTGATGCCTTTGGTGATGCTGGCGTCTTTGCCGAGGGTTTCGGTGAGGCTGTCGATGACGTTGCCGTCCATTTCCAACAAGCCGTCGACGTCGCGCGCACAGATGCCGGCGATTTTCTCTAGGACGTGGTCGTCAAAAGTCAGGTGGCTGTTTGCTTTCATCGTTGTGATATCAGTCACAGGGATCATTCCTCCTTACTCCAAGGTCGTTTGCCGGCGCGCAGCCACGCCCACAGTGATTCGCGTTGCGGCCACAACCAGCGCTCGATCAAGTAACCTGCAAAGGCGGCCAGCGCGAGGATGAAGAGGCCAAAAATGCCCCATTGTAAGGCGGCTGCGGCGATCAAAAGCCCCGCGAAGATGCCTGTTTTGCCGTTGGTCATCGGTTTCTCCTTTCTATTAAGTTGGGCGTAGTGTCACCGCAACGTGCTTGGCCGGCACGCCCAGCACGTTGGTGAGTTGTTGCCGGGCGGTGGTTTCGATCGCCTTGGCTAATGCGACGAGGTCGGCGGGTTGGCGCGGGTCGGCAGTGATTTTGGCGCGGGCACCGTCGCGCTGATGCAAGGCGACCTGGACGTCAACGTCTTTGACGTTGTGCTCGGTTTTGACCGCGCGAGCGACGGCGTTTTCTACCGCTTGTTGGGAGACGCTGACACGGCCGCGGTCGCGTTCAACACTGAGTTTTGGTTGGCGCGTCCGCCGCAACAAGGCGACGAGCAACAAGATGAGGCTGGCGGCAAACACGATGCCGGCAAGCGTCAAGATCCCGACGCGGCTGACAGGCGCATAGCGCAACAGGCCAAGCCGGATCCAGGGGATCGGCCACCAGAATGCGGCAACAACAAGGGCTTCGATGATGCCGATCACGGCGACGATCGCGAGGATGATTTTGGTGATCAGGCGCATGTTATCACCTCCTTTCTCTAATTCCAGCGTATCATCTTGGGATTTGCCAACACAAGTTAGCCGCATGGCAGCCGGCACCTTTGCCACTTCAGCGAGAGGCGACGACGGGAATTAGGCTTGCAAAAGGCGGCTGGGCGTGCTAACCTATTCTGGTATGTTTTGACATACGCGTGGGAGGCCAAAATAAGCTTGGCCATCATCACCACATCACGGACTTAAGGAGGTTATGTTTCGTGGCTAAAAAAGTAGCAAACATCGTTAAACTCCAGATTCCTGCGGGGAAGGCAACTCCAGCTCCTCCGGTAGGTCCTGCTTTAGGGCAGGCCGGGATCAACATCATGGGCTTCACCAAGGATTTCAATGCACGGACTGCAGACCAGGCCGGTATGATTATCCCTGTTGTGATCACCGTGTACGAAGATCGTTCCTTCGACTTCGTTACCAAGACCCCTCCGGCTGCTATCTTGCTTAAGAAAGCCGCTGGCGTTGAACACGGTTCTGGCGAACCAAACACCAAGAAGGTTGCTAAAGTGACCAAGGATCAAGTTCGTCAAATCGCTGAAACGAAGATGCAAGACCTTAACGCAGCAGACGTAGAAGCTGCTATGCGCATGGTTGAAGGGACAGCTCGTTCCATGGGCTTCGAAGTCGAAGGCTAAGAGTCGTCCGGATCCCCGGCGAAAGCCGAGTGAATCAAGTGGAAGGGCATAGGCCCGCTGACCACATTTGCAAGGAGGAAAATTCCCAAAATGGCTAAAAAAGCAAAGAAGTATCTTGAAGCGACGAAGAAAGTTGACGCAACCAAGGCTTACACCCCTGAAGAAGCGGTAGCTCTGGTTAAGGAAATCGACTTCGCCAAGTTTGACGCAACTGTTGAAGTTGCTTACAACTTAAACATTGACGTAAAGCAAGCTGACCAACAGATCCGTGGGGCCGTTGTGCTTCCTAACGGGACTGGCCGTAGCCAAACCGTGATCGTCTTCGCTGAAGGCCCTCAGGCTAAGCAGGCTGAAGAAGCCGGCGCTGACTTTGTCGGCGGCGACGACTTGGTTCAAAAGATCCAAGACGGCTGGTTGGACTTTGACGTTGCTGTGGCAACGCCACCGATGATGGCTAAGGTTGGTCGTCTCGGCCGTGTCCTTGGTCCTAAGGGCTTGATGCCTAACCCAAAGACCGGTACCGTGACCATGGATGTCACCAAAGCGGTCAACGATATCAAGGCAGGTCAAGTGGCTTACCGTGCTGACAAGGCTGGTATCGTGCACGCACCGATCGGCAAGGTTTCCTTCGACGAAGGCAAGCTTGTTGAAAACTTCAAGGCCATGAACGACGTGATTACCAAGGCGCGTCCTGCATCGACCAAGGGGCAATATATCAAGAGCCTGACACTCACCTCGACCTTTGGCCCTGGTGTGCATGTCGACATCCAAGCCTTCTAATCTTTGATTAAGGCGAAGCCACCATCGAGAATTTTCTCGGTGGTGGCTTTTTTGTTGCTCGCAAGGGCGGTGGCGATGGCAATCAGCTTCGCTTTGCGAGTCAAGCGTTCGGGGTTCTTGGCCCCAGATTCATGGGTCCACGGGCGTTGATATGTCAGACCGTTTGCGTGGTCAAAAAATTAGGGTAAAATGGCGCCTGCTCATATACTTAAGGTGAGGAGGCGAGGCGATGAAGCGCGCATTATACTGGTTGGTGTTTCGCATCGAGGTGCCTGATCAACGAGCCGAATTTGCGGCTGATGAAGGGTTGGGGATCACCGCCATCATCGTGATGGTCGGGTTGTGGGTGTTGGTGGGCGCACGGTTAATCGCGGTTAAGCCAATGCAGGGCTGGGACTGGGCGTGGTTGGCTTTTTTGGTGCTGGTGTGGGAGAGCTACACGCTGAGGATCAAGCGCTTGGCACTCGATCAGGTCGCAACCCCTCAGCTGTCGAAGCAACGTCAATGGCTGCGGGCCTTGGCTGGTGGGTTGTGGTTTGCCGCGATCTCGGGGCCGCTTGTCCATGCCCTGACGCAAGATTGGCATGCGACGCAGATCATTGTCACGACGATAACCGTGCTGACGATCCTCGATGCGATCCCAACTGAAAAAAACAGTTGACGTCTTTGACCCCGAATGATACGATACTCCTTGTGTTAATTCACTCTGCCTAAGACTCAGGTGGCGCAAGCCTTAATTTCCTGCCGAGGTGGTATCGGGAACGTTAGATACCTCTATGTCTTGGTAGACATGGAGTTTTTTTATACTTAAAAACTTCAACCAAACTGTAGGAGGTGAATCAAATGAGTGAAGCAATTATCGCAAAAAAGGCCGAAGCTGTTGACAAGATCGTCAAGCAGTTCGAGGCCGCAACCAGCGCTGTTGTTGTGAACTACCGTGGCTTGACCGTTGACGAGGTGACCGCACTCCGTAAGGAACTGCGTGACGCCGGTGTCAAGATGGAAGTTCTCAAGAACACCTACCTGCGTCGTGCTGCAGACATCTCGGGCTATGAAGGCCTCGATGATATCTTCAAGGGCCCTACCGCTATCGCCTTCTCTGACGAAGACGCCGTAGCTGCTGCCCGCATCATGGCTAAGTACGCCGACCAGTTCGACGCACTTGAAATCAAGGGTGGCTTCATCGAAGGCAAGGTCGCAACACTTGATCAGATCTTAGAACTGGCCAAGTTGCCAGATCGCGACGGCATGCTTTCCATGCTGTTGTCTGTCCTTCAAGCCCCTGTTCGCAACGTGGCATACGCCGTCAAGGCCGTTGCCGAAAGCAAGGACGACGAACCAGCCGCATAATTCACGCAGCCTAGCTGCATAAAACCCAAAAATTGGAGGAAACAATCATGGCTTTAGATACACAAGCGATCATCGATCAGATCAAAGAAGCTTCTATCCTTGAACTGAACGAATTAGTTAAGGCAATTGAAGAAGAATTCGGTGTTACCGCAGCTGCTCCTGTTGCTGCTGCCGGTGCTGCTGGCGACGGTGCTGCCGCTGCTAAGGATTCCTTCACCGTTGAACTTTCCGAAGTTGGCCAAGAAAAAGTTAAGGTTATCAAGGAAGTTCGTACCATCACTGGCCTTGGCTTGAAAGATGCTAAGGGTCTTGTTGACAAGGCACCTTCCACGATCAAGGAAGACGTTAACGAAGACGAAGCTAACAAGCTCAAGGAACAACTTGAAGCCGTTGGCGCAACCGTTACCTTGAAGTAATTCTCGGTAAGGCAAAAAAGGCGGAACGCTTAGGCGTTCCGCCTTTTTTACGAGGAGAAAACAATGAATCAATACTTTACCAATGATCCAGACTTAGCCCATGACGAGCACAGTTTTGATTTCACCTTGGCGGGCAACAATCTGCACTTCACGTCAGACAACGGCGTGTTCTCCAAACACACCGTCGATTATGGCAGCCGCGTGCTGATCGCGACAGTTTTTGACGCGGCGCCTCAAGGGACACTGCTCGATGTTGGTTGTGGCTGGGGTCCGATTGGCCTGAGCCTTGCCAAAGCCGCTCCCAAGCTGCAAGTCACGATGTCTGATGTGAACGAACGGGCATTGGCCCTGGCGCGACGCAACGCTGAAGCTAACGGCGTCACCAATGCGACGGTGATAGAATCGTCGGTTTATGACAACATCGACGGCACCTTCGACACGATCGTCACCAACCCGCCGGTTCGTGCAGGCAAGCCGATCGTCAGTGGCATCTTGCGCGGGGCCTTCGAACACCTCAACGCCGGCGGCCAGTTGTACGCCGTTTTGCAGAAGAAGCAAGGCGCTCCGTCGGCGAAGAAGTTGATGGCGGAGACGTTTGGCAACGCCGAGATCGTCAAAAAAGACAAGGGCTATTATATTCTGCGTGCGCAGAAAGCCTAGTTGTCTTGAATAACCAGCGCACACAACACGAGGTCGTCCATCTGCCGCAAAGAAAACCCGGTGGCTTGTTGAAACTTGTCCAGCCGGTATTGCAAGGTGTTGCGGTGGATGTACAACGCTTTGGCGGTGGCGGTGAGGTTGCCCAGGTGCTCATAAAGGCTGGCGATCACAGGACGCATCTCCGGGTCTTGATTGATGGCGGCGCGCAACGCGGTCAATAGCGGTGAATGCGCCCGCGCAGAACGGGTGTAAAACCCCAGCGCCGCCGTCGCGAGATTGGCACAGCGCGTGTCGGCGGCCTTGGCGAGATGTTGTTCTTCTTGGAAAATGGCGGGCAACTGGGTGGACGCCGGCCAGAACTGGCCACAGTAGGCCTGCGTTTTGGTATCGAAGTCGTTGTCCAGCGTGTTCAACATGCTGAGGAGTTCCACATCCGTCAGGGGCGTGGCAGACTGGGGTTCAACAATGACCGCTTGGGTGGGCGCCAGCCAAAAGCCGGTCACCGGGGCGTCGAAAAGGCTGATCAGGGCTTCCAACCAGAGCTGAGGTTGCTCCGGTGCCGTGGTGGTGAGAAACTGGATCATCCTGACGTCACCTTGGGTGGGTATCGGGCCGTCGCCGGTTAAAAAGCGCGCCCAAGGATTGCGGCTGGTCGGCTGCGGCGCCAGCGCCATCAACAGCGCCTTTTCGCGAGGCGTCAGGTCGCCGGCGACGGCGATCTGTTGGCCGTCGACGACCAGGGTGAGCGCGCCTGCGGGAAAAGGCGGGGTGTGATACACTGTAAAATATTGTTCGAGCACAGTTAACAATGGCATGGTGCCCTCCTTTGAAATGAAACGCTTACGTTAAGTGTAGCACGTTTGGCATCCGGTGGAATGGGGGAATTCGATGGCGGATTATATGTTAGCGGCCTTGCAAGAGGCAAAAGACGCGGCCAGGATCGGGGAGGTCCCAATCGGGGCAGTCGTCGTGCACAACGATCGCATCGTCGGTCGCGGACACAACCTGCGCGAGCACAGCCAAGACAGTACCTTGCACGCCGAGATCCTAGCGATCCAAGAGGCCTGCATGACGGTGGGGTCATGGCGGCTTGAAGATTGTGATCTGTACGTGACGCTGGAACCGTGTCCGATGTGTGCAGGCGCGATGATCAATAGTCGGATTCGCACCTGCTATTTTGGCGCGTTCGATCCCAAAGCCGGCGTTGCAGGCAGCCTCGGGAACCTGCTGACCGATACCCGGTTCAACCATCAGGTGGCGGTGGTGTCTGGCGTGCACGAAAAAGAGGCGGCGGCATTGCTGCAACAATTTTTCCGTGGCATCCGAGCCCGGCGGAAGGCGGCCAAATTGGCGCGTCGCAGGGCTAGTCAAGCGTCAGCGGATGCGTTATAATATATCTTGCCGTAAGGCCTTGAGGCAATGGTGGCTTTTCGAATCGTGTCAGGTCCGGAAGGAAGCAGCACTAAGGACTGTTCGTCATGTGCCTTAAGTTTTTTTAGTTAATTAACAGGTCACCGAATTCGGTGGCCTTTTTCAATGGTACGCCCAACAGATTCCATGGTAGAATTGACCCTATGAGAAAGGATGAGTCAGGTGAGTTATCAAGCTTTGTATCGCGTGTGGCGGCCACAGACCTTCGCGGATGTGATCGGCCAAAACGCAGTGACCCAGACCCTTAAAAACGCCTTGATCACCGGCCAAACCAGCCATGCGTATTTGTTTTGTGGCCCTCGCGGCACCGGGAAAACTTCTGTCGCCAAGATTTTGGCCAAGGCGCTGAACTGCCGGCATCTGCAAGATGGCGAGCCTGACAACACCTGTGATTTGTGCCAGGCGATCACAGCCGGTTCGCTGACCGATGTGATCGAGATCGATGCGGCCAGCAACAACGGCGTTGACGAGATCCGCGACATCAGAGACAAGGCCAAATACGCCCCAACTCAAGCGCGGGTGAAAGTCTATATCATCGATGAAGTCCACATGCTGTCGACAGGCGCCTTCAATGCCTTGCTCAAAACGCTGGAAGAGCCGCCTGCTCATGTGGTGTTTATCCTTGCGACGACAGAGCCGCAGAAGATCCCGGCAACCATCATCAGCCGCACGCAGCGGTTTGATTTTCGCCGGATCACGCCGGAAGACATCGTCGGCCGCCTGCAGACGGTGCTGGCAGACAAGAACATCACCTATGATGAGCGGGCGCTGGCGGTGATCGCCAATGCCGCAGAAGGTGGCATGCGGGATGCGTTATCGATCCTCGACCAGGTCTTGTCGTTCGGCCAAAACCATGTGACGGTCGAAAACGCCCTGGACGTGACCGGCGGCGTTGCCGCCGCGCAGCTAGGCGAGTATTTGCAAGCCGTGCAGGAACGCGATGTCGCCAAGGCCTTAACGACCGTCGAGCAGCTGTTGGCGGCAGGCAAGGATGCCGGGCGGCTGATCGAAGACCTGATCGGCTACTGCCGCGATTTATTGGTTTTCCAGCAGGCCCCGGCGTTGCTAGATGCCACCGAAACAGAACTGGTGGATGAGCGGTTCAAGCCGCTGGCTCAGGCCTTTTCAGCGGCACAGTTGACCAAGATGATCACGGTGCTCAACGAAACCTCAGGCCAGTTGCGGCTGACCAATCATCCGGCGATCTACTTGGAAGTGGCGACCGTGCGGTTAGCGGAGACGCAACAAGCGGCCGTTGCGACACCTGTATCGACCCCTGCCGCGCCAGAATCGGCGACGGTAACGGCGCTTCAGGAACGATTGGCGGCGCTTCAACAAACCGTCAGCCAGCTTCAGGCCGGAGGGACGGCACCGGCTAAACCCAAACCTAAGTTGCAACGCAAGCGCAACGGTGCCCAGCCAAACAAGGCTAAGATCTATCCGATCTTAGGGGCGGCGACACGCAAAGATCTCGACGCCTTGAAAGACGTTTGGCCGGATCTGTTGAGCATGTTGTCGATGACGAAGCGGGCGATGATGAAGGTTTCCGAGCCGGTGGCGGCAAGCCCCGACGGCGTGATTGTCAGCTTCGATTATGATATCCTAGTCGAGCGGGCAGAAAACGATGCCGCGTTGATGGCAGAGCTGAAATCAGGGCTCCAACGGCTGACCGGTAAGCAACCGGAGATCGTGTTGGTCCAGTCCGCGGCTTGGCCTAAATTGCGGAAAGCCTATCTGGCGGAAAACGGCGCGCCACACGCACAAGCGCAGGCGCCAAACACGCCGCCGGTGGTCAAAACGATCACCGACCTTTTCGGTGAAGAACCTAATATTAATGTGACAAACGACTGAGCAAACGCCGATTGGCGTGAGGAGGAACACAGATATGATGCGTGGTGGCATGGGTAATATGCAAGGCATGATGCAGAAGATGCAAAAAATGCAAAAGCAAATGGTTGCTGACCAAGAAGAACTCAACGCAACCGAGTTCACGGCGAAATCTGCCAGCGACATGGTGACCGTAACGTTCACCGGTGATAAGAAGCTCAAAGACATCCAGATCAAGCCAGAAGCGATCGATCCAGACGATCCTGATATGTTGCAAGACCTGGTGATCGAAGCGGTGAACGCGGCGATGGCAGACATCGACCAGCAGACACAACAGAAGATGGGCAAGTACTCGCGCGGCTTGGGGATGTAATCCAGTCGCCAATAGGTGAAGAGGTCGAACATGCAGTATCCAGCACCGATTGAAAAACTGATCGATAGTTATATGAAGTTACCGGGGATCGGCGGCAAAACCGCAACGCGGCTAGCTTTTTATACCATTGATATGGACAAAGACGACGTTGAAGGGTTTGCCAAGAGTCTGATGGCCGCCAAAACGCAGCTGCACTATTGCACGGTGTGTGGCAATATCACCGACACCGATCCTTGCGAGATCTGCTCGGATCCGACCCGGGATCAAAAAACGATTCTGGTGGTCGAACAGCCCAAAGACGTGATGTCGATCGATCGCACCAACGAGTATCATGGCCTGTATCACGTCTTGCACGGGGTCTTGAGTCCGATCGAAGGACGCGGGCCGGAAGACTTGAACATCGAAAGCCTGATCAAGCGTCTGCAAGATAATCCAGAGGTCCAAGAAGTGATCGTGGCGACCAACGCGACGCCAGAAGGTGAAGCGACGGCCCAGTACCTCGCCCGACTGATCAAGCCGGCGAAAATCAAGGTCACCCGCTTGGCACATGGCTTGGCGGTGGGCAGTGACATCGAATACGCCGATGAAATGACGTTGTTGAAGGCTGTTGAAGGACGCACTGAGATCTAGCTTGGAGGCAAGGCATGTTTTTCAAGAAGAAACCGCAGTTGAAAACCGAGGCCGATCGTGAGCTGATGGCGACGGTGTATCGCGTCCGTGACCAGATGGCGCGTGAGCGGGCTTTGTTAGCGACGTTTCGCGAAGTCGACGAGCTATCGCGCTCGCGGCTGTTGTTGCAAGAAGGTTTGTTTGATTTCTTATATCGTGAGGCACGCGAACGCGCGGTTTCAGGCGACTTGGTGCAAGAGATGGTGGCTGAACGGATCCACCAGACTAGTCACTAGGTGAAGGCGCGGGTGACCGCGCACTTTTTGGCATTTGGACTGAGAACCAGCGTAAAATTAGGGTTGTAGAGGAAAAGGGGCAGATCGTGGAAGGAACATTCATCACATTCGAAGGGCCGGATGGGGCTGGGAAAACGAGTGTCTTGCAGGCGTTGTTGCCGCAACTTCAGACACACAGCAAGCGTCCCGTGATTTTGACCCGTGAACCTGGCGGGGCTCGGATCTCCGAACACATCCGCAAGTTGATCCTGGATCCGGCCAACGTCGAGATGGATGCCCGCACAGAGGCGCTGTTGTACGCGGCCAGCCGCCGCCAACACCTCGTCGAAACGATTTTACCGGCGCTGGCCGCCGGTCAAGTCGTCGTGTGTGATCGCTTCGTCGATTCTTCCGTGGCGTATCAAGGCGCCGGCCGCCAGATCGGCGAAGACGCAGTTTTGGCGATGAATGGGTTTGCCACGGCAGGCGTGCAGCCGGTGTTGACGGTGTATCTCGATGTGCCTTCGGCGGTCGGCTTGGCACGGATCAAGCAGCACCGGCAGGCGACGCAATACGATCGACTCGATCAGGAGCAGCTTGATTTCCATGAACGGGTGCGCGCGGCGTACCTGCGCTTGGCGCAAAAAGAGCCTGAGCGCATCAAAACGATCGATGCCACCCAGCCGATGGCAACGGTGGTCGCAGAGAGTCTCGCATTAATTCAGGAGCAACTTGGACACGACTGGCAAACCAAGGAGGACTAACCATGAAATTAATTATGGCGATCGTGCAAGACAAAGACAGCAACTTGTTGAGCAGCGAGTTCATCGATAACAACATCCGGGCGACGAAGCTGTCGACGACCGGTGGGTTCTTGAAGGCTGGTAACACGACGTTCATCATCGGGATCGAAGACGAGCGGGTCGATGAGGTCTTGAAGATCATCAAAGACACCTCGCAGACCCGTGAGCAGTTCATGACGCCGCCGGTCAATCTGGATGCAACTAGCGATTCTGCGATGGCCTACCCGATCGAGGTGCAAGTCGGTGGCGCCACCGTGTTTGTGATGCCGGTTGAGTCCTTCCACCACTTCTGATGCTGACGATCGAAACGCTTCAGCCCAGCTTAGTCCGGCAGTTCGCGGCGCTGATCGCCGGGGATCGGTTGGGGCAGGCGTATGTTTTCAACGGTTTGAGTGGCACCGGTAAAGCCCAGCTGGCCGAATGGATCGCGTTGCGGCTTTTCTGCCAAAATGTCCAAGACGGCCGGCCTTGCGGTGAGTGTGCAGAATGCCAGCGGATCTTGTCGCATAACCATCCGGATGTCGTGCGGTTGGCGACCGATGCCCGCAGCCTCAAGGTCGATGATGTGCGCGCGCTCAAGGCGGAACTGTCCAAGTCTGGTGTCGAAGGCGGCAAGCGGGTTTTCGTTATCGAACAAGCTGAGAAAATGACGCCCGGTGCGGCCAACTCGCTACTTAAATTCTACGAAGAGCCGGTGCCAGGGGCGGTGATCATCTTGACGACGACCGCTAAAAATCAGCTCCTGCCAACGATCCTGTCGCGCGCGCAGATCATTAATTTTCCGACGCCGCCGCGTGCTTCGATCCGAGAGCAGATCGAAGCCGGTGGCGTCGAACCCAAGGCCGCGGCCTTGGCCGCGCACCTGACGGCTGATGTGCAAGAAGCACAGACGTTGGTGGCCGATGAGGATTTCCAAGCGCGTGTGACCCGAGTGGTGCGGCTGGCGACACAAGTTTCGACGCATGACGCCACCGCGTTTGTCGCGATCCAGGCCAGCATCATGCCTAAGGCCACCGGTTTGGCCGAGCAGACCCAGGTGTTGGCGCTACTGGCATTGCTTTATGAAGACGCGATGAATCAGCATTTTCACGTGCCAACTGATCCGGCATTCATCAACGAACCGGTGGTCACGCAACTGGCCCAACTTTCCACCAAGGCATTAGTCGCCAGTCTGGCGGCGATCTTAGACGCACAGGTGAAGTTGCGACAGAATGTGACGTTTCAGTCTGCCAGCGAACAACTCATCTTGAAACTGTTAGCCGTGTAAAACTGCACGGCTATTTTTGTGCAAGCCGACGAAAACGATTTCTACCCGCCTTGGTATAATGGACGAAGAAAAGGTGGGTGCGTGATGAGTGGTTTGTTGATGGCGTTGATCTATTTGGCTTTTATCAGTTTAGGGTTACCGGATTCGTTGTTGGGATCAGGGTGGCCGGTGATGCACGTCGCGTTAGGGGTGCCGCGCGGTGCGGCTGGGATCGTGTCGACGCTGATCGCCGGGAGTACGATCGTCTCGAGCCTGGTTTCTGACCGGCTGACGCATAAGCTGGGTGTTGGGCGGGTCACGTTGTTGAGTGTCTTCATAACGGCGGTGGCACTGCTCGGATTTTCCTGGTCGCCGACTTTTTGGGTGTTGTGTTTATGGGCGGTGCCTTATGGCTTAGGGGCGGGTTCGGTCGATGCGGCGTTGAATAATTTTGCCGCCGTGCATTATTCATCGCGAGCAATGAACTGGTTGCATTGTTGTTGGGGGATCGGCGCGTCGATCAGTCCGTTCATTATGAGTGCGGCCTTGACCCACCAGCTGAACTGGACAGGCGGCTATCGCATTGTCGGCGGCATTCAAATGGGGATCGTCGTGATCTTGTTGGCGACGCTCAATTACTGGCCGAAGCAGCCAGCTGCAATAACCGTGCGCGCATCGCGGCCGCTATCGCTTGCAAAAACGGTGCGCCTGCGTGGGGTCCCGATGGTGATGATGGCGTTTGCGTCGTATTGTGGTTTCGAGTCGATGATGGGATTGTGGGCGGCGACATATTTACATAGTGCCCGCGGCGTGGCACCGGCTAAAGCCGCGATGTTTGCATCGCTATATTATTTGGGAATCACGGGTGGCCGGCTCGTCTCTGGGATCGTGGCCGACCATCTCGGCGACCACAACTTGATCCGTGGTGGTAGTGGCTTGGTGGGTCTGGGGTTGGTCTTGATGTTGTGGCCAGGTGCCAGCACGTTGGCGCTGGCCGGGTTGATGCTGGTTGGGTTCGGGTGCGCACCGATTTATCCGGCGATCATTCACAGCACCCCAATGAGTTTTGGAACCGAGCATTCTCAGGCGGTGATCGGGGTGCAGATGGCGGCCGCTTATACCGGATCGACGGTGATGCCACCGCTGTTTGGGCTGGTCACGACCTGGGTGGCGGTGGCGTGGTTGCCGTGGGTATTGCTGGTTTTGCTAGGGGGCTGGCTTGGCAGTTTTGAAAAGATGACGCGCCAAGTTTCGACCGAGCGTGCGATTTAAATCAGTGACACCGCACCGATTCGAGGCGTGCTTACCATTTTGCCTGCTTGCGACGGTCGTGAATTATCGGTACACTGAGACTATCTAATATTCGGTAAGAAGGGGAGCACATGGAGAAAAAAGAACTCTATGATGGATTCGTGCAGCTCGAGCAAGAAACCCAAGCGATGCTGACCAAAATTGCGGCGTTAAAGGCGCAAATGGCGGCGATCGTGGAGAACAATGCAGAGCTGGAAATCGAAAATCGGCATCTGCGGGAGCATCTTCAAGAGCTCCAAGAGAATGCGGATCACAAATCTAGTGGCGCCGTGGAACTCTCCAAGTCCAAGCTGAACCTGGAGAACCTTTATGAAGAAGGATTTCACGTTTGCCCATATATGTATGGCCAACGGCGGATCGATAACGAACCGTGTGCCTTTTGTTTAGACATTATCTACGGGGAGCATTAATGCAGAATCAACACAGTTTTGAAACACACGACACCGGGACGCTGTACCTGGTGCCGACACCGATCGGTAATCTCGATGACATGACCGTGCGGGCGGTCGAAACGCTGCGCCAGGTGGACCTGATCGCGGCAGAAGACACCCGCAACACGCAGAAGCTGCTGAATCATTTTGAAATCACGACCAAGCAGATCTCGTTTCACGAGCACAACACGCAGCAGCGGATCCCAGAACTTGTGGCCAAACTTGTTGCCGGACAGAGTATCGCGCAGGTTTCTGACGCGGGGATGCCCTCGATTTCTGATCCTGGCAAGGAGCTGGTGGCCGCGGCTGTGCAAGCTAACTTGCCGGTCGTGCCACTGCCCGGGGCCAACGCGGCGACGACGGCTTTGATTGCGTCGGGGCTGGCGCCGCAGCCGTTTATGTTTTATGGCTTTTTGCCGCGCAAGCCGAGCCTGCAGCGTGCGGCGCTGAAGCAGCTGGCGACGCAGGAACAAACGGTGATCTTTTATGAATCGCCGTATCGCCTGGCCAAAACGCTGACGACGATCGGCCAGATTTTTGGCGACCGGCAGGCGGTGTTGGCGCGCGAGCTAACCAAGCTTCACGAAGAGTTCATCCGTGGCAGTCTGTCAGAGCTGGCAACTTGGGCGGCCGAGTCTGCCCGCGGTGAGTTTGTCGTGATGGTCGCCGGGGCTGAACCGGTGGCCCCGATGGCCTCTGATGTGCCGCTGGCAGAACAGGTCCAAACGCGCATCGATGCTGGCGAGAAGCCTAACGTCGCGATTCGTGAAGTTGCCAAGGCCAATGGGTTGCGACGACAGGCGGTCTATAACGTTTATCACGGTTTGGAGGGCGAGGAATGATTTACGAAGAACCTTATCAGATCCCGTTTTTCCTGGCCTCCCAACAAAACACCGTCTCGCTGGCAACGCTGGTGAATGTGTTGTTGGCAGGGTCTGAGCATCAACTCGAAAAAGCCGGTGCCGGGATGCACCAGGTGCTTGGACGTGGCGTGGGCTGGGTGATTACGCAATACGAGCTGGACATCAAACAGATGCCAAAAATTGAAACCCCGATCACGCTGGGCACCGAAGCGGTCAGCTACAATAAGTTGATGACCTATCGTGATTATTGGCTCAACGACGAGTCAGGCGAACGCTTGGCGACAATGCACGGCGCCTGGGTGATGATGGATCTTGAATCGCGCAAGCTGGTGCCGATCATTCCCGAGCTGGTCGAACGCGTGGGGGCGCCTTTTGATTCGCATGTCCGCCGCTTTGAACGGCTGGGCAAGCTGACACGCGTCGATGTTGATGTGCCTTATCGGGTCAGATATTTTGACATTGATGCCAACGGTCATGTCAACAACGTTCATTATTTTGAATGGATGGAAGACAGCCTGGGGGCAGACTTCTTGCGCCAACATGTGCTAACTAAGATGCGGATCAAATATGCCCGCGAGGTGACTTATGGCAGTACGCCCCATGCGCAAGCACAGATCGACGGTTTGATCAGCCGCCATCAGATCGTGACTGACGGGGTGATGAATGCCGAAGCTGAACTTACGTGGCAAAAGCGCCCATGAGTTGGATCGCGTTGATGCTGCTGGCGGCGATACTGGCCAGCCTCGTTCAAGGCGTTACCGGCTTCGGATCTGGCATCATGTTGATGATTTTCTTGCCGGCAATGTTGCCCATCGGCCAAAGTGCCGGGGTCGCGACGATGACGATGGTGCTCGCGGAAATCGCGTTGGTCTGGCGTTATCGCCGGTTTATTCACCTGAAGCGGGTGGTTTGGCCGTTTTTTGTGTATGCGAGCGTGGCGACATGGTCGGTACATCTCGGCCAGGTATTGCCGGTGCAACTGTTAAAAGGGTTGCTAGGGGCTTTGTTGATCAGCTTGGCGGTGTACTTTACCGTCAGCCACGGGGCCGGAAGTAAGCCGTTTCCCTTTATTGTGACGCTTGGCTTCATGGTGATCTCAGGTTTTTTCAACGGCTTGTTTGGGATCGGCGGGCCGCTGATGGCGTTGTATTTTTTAACCTTAGCGAAATCTAAGGAAGAGTATCTGGCGAGCATCCAGACTTTTTTTCTGATCGATACCGTGTATGTGACGACGCTGCGGTTTGCGACGCAAGTGTTGCACGTTGGGGATGTCAAATTCGTGGTGATCGGAATGGTCGGGACGCTGATCGGCACCGCAATCGCCAACCGCATCGTCACCCGCCTGAACGTGCGCACGATCACCAAGGTCGTGTACGTGTTTATTGGTTTGGCTGGGTGTTACTATGTTGCTACAGCAGTGTTAGCCTGAATCTGTGCCAAACAAAAAGTCTTTCTACGATTCGATAATGAATCGCGGAAAGACTTTTTGTTGTCCACAGGTGGATAATTTGAACCTCATAAACGTTATCCACCTGTGGAAAAATGTTTGTGTTGGGATAATTTGTGCACAATTACTGCACCTTGTGGGGATAACTTTGTGATTAATGTCCGGCAGCGTAAGTGTTTTGGCCGTCCTCCAGGAGTAAGCGGTCTAGCTATGCTACGGCGGAAATGGCAGTATGCTGTGCGGCCGTCTTCAGCCTGCTTCGCAGTCTTACAACTAATTTTGAAGCCGCTTCGCGTCTCCAAAATTGCCGACGCCAACACCGGTAAGCCAGCAAAGCTGTCTCACAGGCGTTGGTGTTGTCACTGCATACTGCCATTTCCGCCTTCGCGCCGCTAGCCCACTTACTCCTTCCGGACTCACATCCGGATAAATGCAAACATCCAATCAATTTACTGTCCAGATTACAAATCCTCGAAGATGATTGTTTGATGGATTCCGTGTACGGCATTCTGAATAGTGAAGAGCTAGATTTACCAGCACACTAAACTATCCTGATACACAGAATCTAGGGTGTGGGTGAAAGTGACGGAAGCAGGTCAATCTGACGTGGTGAGATTGCTGTTAGCGACTTGTCGCTTACAGCAAGGCGCAGGTGGAGATCCACTTCGTCGCAGACGAAGTTAGCTCCGCCGAGCACCCTCTCCACGACAGATTGAAGCCTGCTGGAGTTACTTTCGCCCGCACTCGACAGCTTACCGGTCTACCACACCCCAAATGCTTACGCTGCCGGACAGCGTTAGTGCAGTTGAGGTAATTCAAGTTCATGGTTGGCCAAGAAACTGGTTTGGAACGTCTCTGGGGTTTTGACGAGTTTGCCGAAGTTATCGATCAAACCGTGGAATTCCTGGGCATCGTGCAGGTTCCAGGAATCGACGGTATGGGTATGGGCGGCGAGTTGGGGATAACTGGTGAACGGTTGCTTAAGCCAGCCGAAAAGGCGCCGGGCGTAGTGGTCGGCGATGAAGGTTGGCTGGTTGAAGACGTACAGGCGCATCGCGTCAGCGGTTTCCTCACCGATCCCAGGAAGCGCCAAAAGCTGGCGGCGTAGCTGCGCAGGGGTCTGGGTACCCAGCGATGTGAGATCGAATTGATTGGTTTGAAGCCAATGAAACAAATGCCACAAGGCCTTGCTTTTGTTGCGATAGAACCCACTGGGGCGGATCAGCGGCTGCCAGGTGGTTTCGTCCAGGCCGGCCAGCGTTGCCGGATCGAAGCCGGTGGTGTTTCGCAGGTTGGTCAGCGAACGGTCGACGTTGGTCCAGTTGGTGTTTTGCACCAGCACGGCCCCCACCAAGATCTCTGTCGGCGAATCGGCAGGCCACCAGCCCGAAGCGCCGAGGTTGGCTTGTAAGAGTTGGAATAGGGTCGTGAGATTCAGCTTAGCTGATGGCATTGTCGACATAATGGGCAAGCGTCTCCTTTGACATGCCTGCTGAAAGCCCGACGATCAGCTTGATGCGCGCCTTTTGGCCGTTCAAGCCTTGGCAGAAGATCACGCCGAGATCGGCAAGCTCAGCACCGCCGCCAGGATATGCGTAAAAGCCTTCTGCGATGCCGTTGAAGCAGCGTGACACGAGCACGACCGGTACGCCGCGGGCGAGTAGCCGGGCGACGCCGGGAACGGCTTCCGGTGGCAGATTGCCGGCACCGAGCGCTTCGATGACGACGCCTGAGGTTTCTCGGGGCAATGCGTCAAACAAGATGCTGTCCATGCCGGCGTAAGCTTTGAGCAAATACACATGGTCGACCAGTTGCGAGATCGGGCAGGCCGCTTGGTTGATCAGCTCTTGGAAAAAGCGTACGCCGTGTTTGGTAATCAGCCCCAGCGGGCCAAACGTCGGGGTGCGGAAGGTCGCCACATTGGTCGTGTGCGTTTTGGTGACAAAGCGCGCCGTGTGGATCTCGTCGTTCATGACGACCAAACAGCCCTTGCCTCGCGCGGCCGGGCTGGCAGCGGTGCGGATGGCGTTGAGGTAGTTCACACCACCGTCAGCGCCGTCTTCGTTGCTGGAACGCATGGCACCGGTGACGACGACGGGAATGGTGCTTGGCAGCGTAAGGTCGAGAAAATAAGCGGTTTCTTCCAAGGTGTCTGTGCCGTGGGTGACGACCACGCCGTCGATTCCGTCGGCTTCTGCCTGGCGGATACGCTTTGCCAACGCCAGCATGTGGGTCGGGGTGATGTGCGGAGACGGCAGATTAAAAAAGTCGACGCTTTCGACGTCGATGTCGGTGGCTAAGGCTGCTTGTTGGGCCAGTAGCGGATTTTCTTCTGTTGGGGCAACGGCGCCGTGAGCGTCTTGGCTCATCGCGATCGTTCCGCCGGTGTGTAAGGCAAGGATATGGGGCATTAGCGTTCCTCCTGAAGACAAAAAAACACTTCAACGAGGAAGTGTTATTTAAGGGAAATCCCCGGGATCGGGGATGAATGAATCTAGTTTGGTTACTGGTAAACATCATACTGACACAAGGTTAAAAACATGCGGGTAGCGTATAGGAAGTTGTGAATAATTCTCCTTGATTTTATTAATCATTCTCTAATCTTAAATTGATTAAAAAGGGTAATGGTTAATAGAAAAGCACTGACCATTACGATAGATAAACGCTAACATTCGACTATTAACTAATAGTGGCAAGGTATACCAGTCAAGACATCGTGATTGTTTGGACAAAGACGAATTATTTTTGAGTTGATTTTTTAATCGTATGCGTTAAGATTGTTGGCGTACTACAAAATACAGGAGTAGGGTCTGCCGCGTTAAGTGCCAGTGGAACGGAATGTGAACACTGGACGAAAGCATTGCTGCGGTGGCGGACCCGCATTCGCCTAGTTGTGATCTTGCGCAAGGCGGCTCGTAGCGGTTGTCTGCGTGCTGACTTGCCGGAGATTAGGCGTCTCCTCCAAAAAGGAGATTGTCAGCATGCAGTCATTATCTTTGTCTTCCGCCAAGTTCACCACCAAGTCAACGGTGAGCCTAGGCTTGTTCATGGCGTTGAGTTTGGTTTTACAGCGCTTCAGCTTCGGCAACAGTTTTGTCAGGATCGGCCCGGCATTCATTGCCACGGTTTTGGCGGCGTATTATCTGGGTCCGTGGCTGGCGGCGATCGGCGCCACGTTTTGTGATCAGATCAACGTCTTGATCTTCAGCCCGGGATTGGATTTTCCAGGCTTCACCGTGACGGCCGTCGTCGCGGCGCTGATTTACGGCTTCTGGTTATACAAACAGCCCGTGCGTCTGTGGCGCGTGATCGTCGCCGTGGTGTTGGTCACCTTGATTGGGGACGTGGTTTTAAACACAGTGTGGCTGAACATGATGGGGACGCCTTGGCAAGGCATCATCGGGATCCGGATACTGAAATCCGCGATCCTCTTACCGATTCAGATTGCGGTCAGCTACGTGATCCTGAAAGCCGTCGCTCAGATCCACCCTCACTTATAATCGCGAAAAAGGACGCCTGCGGGGGTCCTTTTTAATATGGGAAAAAGCGGTATAATAAGCGGATAGTAAACTTACGGAGGCAATCATGGAGTTATTGGCAATGGACACGTCGAACCAGGCAATGAGTGTGGCGGTGATGCACGACACCACCTTGTTGGCTGAAGAGACGATCAATCACAATCAAAAAACGCATAGTGAACATTTGTTGCCGACGATTCAACGGCTTTTGGACGTGGCAGGCCTCAAACCCGAAGCGCTAGACCGGATCGTGGTCGCCGACGGACCGGGTTCGTACACCGGCATCCGCATCGCGGTGACGACTGGCAAGACGTTGGCGTACACGCTGAACAAAGAATTAGTTGGCATCTCCAGTTTGGCGACGCTGGCGGCAGGCGTCAGCGGGACCCAAGCGTTGATCGTGCCGCTGATGGATGCGCGGCGGAAAAACGTTTTTGCGGGCGGTTATCAATGGGTCGACGGGCAGCTGATCAACGTGATCCAAGATGCGCACATCAGCTTGGCCCAGTTATTGGAAGAAGTCCGGGTGTTGCGGCAGCCGGCGGTGTTTGTTGGGACCGACGTTTCGAAGTTTGAAGACGAGATCAAGGCCACACTTGGCGCGCAGGCGCAGCTGGCCGATCCGTTGACGGCGTATCCGCGTGCGAGCCGCTTGGCGTTGCTCGGGCGGCAGGCAGAGCCGGTGTCGGTGTTTGACTTTGTCCCACGTTACTTGCGATTGACGGAAGCAGAACGTACTTGGCTTGCGACTCACGATGATAAAGGACATGAGCCTTATGTTGAGAAAGTTTAAAAAATGGTTTGAAAACGAACCGCCAGAGCAACTGACTTTTCCGCCGCAAAGCGTGCGGATCGCCGAGCGCGACTATACCTTGCGGCGGATGGGTAATCAAGATATCGATGCCGCCTTGGCGATCGAGCGGGCGGTATATAACGACACGCCTTGGGATCGGGTCGCGTTTTTGTCCGAATTACGGAAGAAACAACGCAGCCTATATCTCGTTTTGGTGTTGCCGGATGGGTTAGTGGCGGCTTTTGTCGGCTGTTGGTTCTCCCGAGCAGAAGCGCATATCACCAATATTGCGGTAGATCCGAGCGTGCAGCATCAAGGCATCGGGCGCTTTTTGATGCAGGTGATGCTCGCCAAGGCGCTGGATTTTGGCAGCAAGCAGTTGACCCTGGAGGTGCGCACCGATAACACGATCGCCCAGGCGTTATACCACTCGCTCGGCTTTCGAGACGGACGGATCAAAAAAGGGTATTACGTCGCCAATCACGATGATGCCATGGACATGTGGCGGGATTTAGATTAAAGGAGTAAGCAAACATTGAGTCAACCGGAACTGATTCTAGCATTTGAAAGCAGCTGCGACGAAACCAGCGTGGCAGTCATCAAAGATGGTGACAAGATCTTGAGCAACATCATCGCCACCCAGATCAATTCGCACAAGCGTTTCGGTGGCGTGGTCCCAGAAGTTGCCAGCCGCCACCATGTCGAGCAGATCACCGTTGTGACCGACATGGCCCTTAAAGAAGCCGGCGTGAGTTACGACGAGCTTGATGCCGTCGCGGTGACATACGGACCTGGGCTTGTTGGGGCTTTGTTGATCGGCGTGATGGCGGCCAAAACCATCGCCTTCGCCCATCACCTGCCACTGATTCCGATCAACCACATGGCCGGCCATATTTACGCCGCGCGCTTTGTGCAGCCACTGCAGTATCCGCTGTTGGCCTTGGTCGTTTCTGGCGGTCACACCGAACTGGTTTACATGCAGACAGCAGGCGACTTTAAGATCATCGGGGACACCCGCGACGATGCCGCCGGTGAAGCCTACGACAAGATCGGGCGGGTGTTGAAGATCTCGTATCCCGCCGGCAAAGAAGTCGATCGTCTCGCCCATCTCGGGAAGGATACCTTCCATTTTCCACGGGCAATGGCCGACAGTGACGACTTGGACTTCAGTTTCTCGGGACTGAAGTCTGCGTTCATCAACACCGTCCACCATGCCAACCAAATCGGAGAGACGTTGAGCCGTGAAGATCTCGCTGCCAGTTTTCAGGCGGCGGTGGTCGATGTGTTGGTTGAAAAAACGTTGCACGCCTTGGCATCACATCCGGTCAAGCAGCTGGTCGTTGCCGGTGGCGTTGCCGCCAACCAAGGTCTGAGAGAGGCGCTTACCGCCGCTTTGGCCAACACCGACGTGACGCTGATCGTACCGCCGCTGCGCTTATGTGGCGACAACGGCGCAATGGTCGGCGCAGCGGCGCATGTTGAGCTTGCACATCAGCATTTTGCTGACACCACGCTGAACGCCGATCCTGGGCTAGACTTTCCGCGAGGGTAACCATGAAATATCGGGTGATCGCAACGGATCTGGACAGTACCTTCATGCATCATGGCATGACGATTTCGGCGTTGAATAAGCAGATGGTGCGACAGGCCGTCGCTTCCGGCGTGCATTTTGTCGTCGCTTCTGGCCGCCAGGCGCCGGCGATCGCCAAGGTCCAAGCGAAAGTCGGGGTCTCCGGCGCCAAGGTTTGCCTGAACGGGGCTTACGTTGTCGCCGAATCCGGCAAGGTGCTCGTTGCCGAAGCTGTTGCGCCGGCGCTGATCGAGCGCCTTTTTGCGTTGGCGACGTCTGCAAAAGTCAACATGATGTTGTACCGCGCTTCGGGGGTGTTTCGCTATGAGGTCACGCACGGCTTGGCCTGGCGGGCGGCGTTTTTGTGGCACGGTCGCGGCCGCAACCGGCTGTTTGCGACTGCTAACACAATGCGGCGCTTGTTGCGGCAAGACGCAGTGTATAAAGTCGGCTTCAACCATCCTGATCACGCGGTGTTGGCCGGTTTGCGCGAACAGCTCGAAGCCGTCGCCGGCGTTTCCATGGTGTGGGCGTCGCCCAACTTTTTGGAGATCGCCAATGCCGGTGTCGATAAACGCAGCGGCTTGGCGGCACTGGTCGCCGATTGGGGATTAACGCTTGCAGACATCGTGGCGTTTGGCGATTACGAAAACGACCTCGCGATGCTTTCAGGCGTCGGCTACGGCGTGGCCATGGCCAACGGCTTGCCTGCAGTCAAAAAAGCAGCCGCCACCGTCGCGCCTAATTCCGATCACGCCGGCGTCGGCCACACGCTGCAGAAACTAATGGCAGACTAAATGTGACTGACACTGTCCGGCAGCGTAAGCATTGGGTGTTGGGTAAGACCAGTAAACTGTCGGGTGTGGGCGAAAGCGACTCCAGCAGGATCAATCTGTCGTGGAGAGGGTGCTCGGCGGAGCTAACTTCGTCTGCGACGAAGTGGATCTCCACCTGCGCCTTGCTGTAAGCGACAAGTCGCTAACAGCAATCTCACCACGTCAGATTGACCTGCTTCCGTCACTTTCACCCACACCCTAGATTCTGCGTATCAGGATAGTTTGGTGTCATGGACAAACGGATCAACTCGTTGGTCACCACTAATCCATTTCTACTCTCTTAGAAATTGCCACTTCTGGGGATGACGGACGCTAACGTCAGGGTTTGGTGTGTGGAGGCCCGAGATGGCTCAGGCGCGGCATTGTTGTTAGCGGCTTGCCGCTTACAACAAAGGCGTCGAGGAAGATCCACTCAGGCTTTGCCTGAGTTAGCTTCCGAGCGCCTCGCACCGTTCCAGCCATCTCTAGGGCCGGAACACACCAAACCCGACCTATACCGCTATCCCAACCGCCAACCTAACCACACTGACGTTGCCGGACAACGACTGTGTGATGTAAAAAGCACTTAAAGCAGACGAGATGATCGTCGCTTTAAGTGCTTTTTTAGTCGAATTCTTCGAGTTGCAATTCTGCTTGTTCCCAAGCGTCTTCGGCGGCTTGGTTTTGGGCGTTGAGGTCATCGAGTTGGCTTTGGAGAGCTTGCATCTTGACGTAGTCGGTCAAGACTTCAGGTGCGGCCATCTGTTCTTGGACGGCGGCGGCTTGTTTTTCGAGGTCCTCCATCTGTTCTTCGAGCTTCGCGGCCTCACGTTCTAGCTTGCGCTGAGCGCGTTGTTGTTCTTTAGATTGCTGATAATTCGTCGCCGCAGTCGTTGGTGTTGGCGCCTGATCTTCTGCTTGTGCCTGGGCGGCGGCTTGTTCGGCACGCTTTTCAGCGAGCTTTTCTTGGTAGTAATCCCAGTTGCCAAGGAACATGGTACCGCCGGTGGGTTCGATCTCGACGATGCTGGTGGCGAGTTGGTTGATGAAATAGCGGTCATGGGAAACGAACAACACAGTGCCGCCAAAATCAGCCAGCGCTTCTTCAAGCACCTCTTTGGAATTGATGTCGAGGTGGTTGGTCGGTTCATCTAACACCAAGAAGTTGTCGTGTTTCAGCGACAACTTGGTCAGCTCCAAGCGTGCCTTTTGGCCACCGGACAGATCAGCGACGGTTTTGGCGATGTCGTCGGCGTCGAACAAGAAGGCTGCCAAGGCGGCACGGACGTCTTTTTCCGACATGGTCGGGTGGTCATCCCAGATTTCAGCGAGCACCGATTTGTTCCAGTGCAATTGGTGCTGATCCTGATCGTAGTAGCCGGTGGTGACGTTGGTACCGAAATCGGCGCTTCCTTTGAGAAAAGGGATCTGGCCAAGGATCGATTTCAGCAGGGTCGATTTACCGACCCCGTTTTGGCCGATGATCGCGATCCGGTCGCCTTTGTTGACGTTGAAGTTGATCGGGCCGGCCATCGGGGCAGCGGGTTCGTAGCCGACGGTGGCATCGTGGACCTTCAAGACCTCGTTGCCACTGATGGTTTCAGGGGTGAAACGGAAGTGGACGGTTTTTTCGCGGCCTTGAGGGCGTTGAAGAACGTCCATTTTTTCCAGCTGTTTGCGTCGTGCTTGCGCCTGTTTGGTAGAGCTGGCACGCACGATGTTTTTGGCGACAAAATCTTGCAACTTGTGGATCTCTTCTTGCTGTTTCTCGTAGGCTTTCCAGGCTAAGGCCTGGTTTTCTGCTTTTTGCTTCAGGTAGCCGGTATAGTTGGTCTTGTAGTGGATCGATTTGCTTGGCGTCAATTCGTAAAGTTCTGTGATCACGTGGTCGAGGAAGTACTGGTCGTGAGACACAGTGAGGATCGCACCGTCGTAAGTCTTGAGGTAGCCTTCCAGCCAGGACAAGGTGTCGATATCCAGATGGTTGGTCGGTTCGTCTAAGATGATCAGGTCATGGTGTTCCAATAGTAGCTTAGCTAAGGCCAAGCGCGAGCGCTCGCCGCCGCTAAGGTTGCCGATCGGTTTGTCGTAGGTGCTGTCATCGAACTGGAAGCCGTGCAGCACCGAGCGGATCTCGGCTTGATAGCCATAACCGTTTTGGGCTTGGAAGTCGTGTTGGATCTGGTCGTATTGACTCATGACTTGCGCGTAAGCATCTTTATCGGCGGCTAAGGCGGGATCTGCGATCTGCGCTTCCAGGTCGTGCATCCGTTTTTCCATGGCGATCAGCGGTTCGAAAATCGTTAACATCTCGGCAAAAATCGTGCGACTGGAATCCAGTCCCGAATCCTGGGCAAGATAGCCGATGGAGACGTTCTTGCTGGTGGTGACTTGGCCGTAATCCGGCGGGTTGATGCCCGCCAAGATCTCGAGCAAGGTGGTCTTGCCAATGCCGTTGGGACCAACAAGGCCGACGCGGGCGCCGGTCTGCACTTCGAGGTTGATCCCCGTAAACAAATCGGTGCCGTCGAAGGTACGACCGACTTGTTGGGCTTGCATAATAATCACGGTGATTACATCCTTTTCTCAATATCGTAGTTTCAATATAACACATTTACAATTGCTGTTTCTTTTGGCCTATGTGAATTTTTTTGCTCAAGGGATACCGATTTACTTGCTTTCAAGGCACAAAGCGGTTACTATCGTTTAAGAAGCATGAAGACTGATTCACAATTTATAAGTCGCATGGGCAACAATGCGAACGGAGGACACAGCAACTATGGCAGAAACGATCATCCCTAAGGCAACGGCCAAACGCCTACCCTTATATTACCGGTATTTAACATTCTTGGCGAATTCTGGTACGACAAAAGTTAGCTCGACAGAGTTGTCTGAGGCCGTAAAGGTTGACTCGGCGACGATCCGACGCGACTTTTCGTACTTTGGTGCGCTTGGCAAACGCGGCTATGGTTACGACGTGGCTGCGCTCATCAAGTTCTTCAAGAAGATCCTGAACCAGGATCGCCTGACCAACGTCGCTTTAGTCGGGGTCGGCAATCTCGGCCATGCGCTGTTGAACTATAATTTCCGCCAGGCCAACAACATTCGGATCAGTGCAGGGTTTGACCTGAATCCTGAAATTGCAGGGACGATCCAAAGCGGGGTACCGATCTATCCCATGGCGGAGATGGTCGAACAGCTGAAAGAACAGCAGATCGAAATCGTGATCCTGACGGTGCCAACAGACGCCGCCCAAGACATCACAGACGATCTGGTCAAAGCAGGGATCAAAGGCATCATGAACTTTACGCCACTGCGGATCTCGGTGCCAAGTTATGTGCGCGTCCAAAATGTTGACTTGGCGACTGAGCTACAGACGCTGATCTACTTTTTGGAACACTACGGCCCGACGCTTAAAGATACCGAAGGCGATTCAGCACAATCCTAAATCAAATGTAAAAGGATGCGGCCAGCCAGCCGCATCCTTTTTTGTAAGCGATCGTGTCTGGATACGGTGGTTTTGATGATAAATGAGCAAGCGTTTTGGGCCAATATCGGCAACTAAAATTGCTGTCATTAAAGCGGTAACATGTGAATAGTTTTGCAGTTTGGCCTTTGATTAAGATCTCGGTATTAGAATTAGTACAGTTTAATAACAAATTAGTACTGATCGTGGGGCTGGCTGGCAAATTGCCACACAAAAAGCGGAGAGGTTGGTTTTGCGCCTCTCCGCTTGGCGTGACCTCAAAGGTCGGGATTATAGATCGTGTAAACTTGATCGGCGGTGCTCGTCCAGGAAAAGTTGCTATTCATGTTGTTTTCCTTGATATTTTCGTTGTCCACCGTTTCTGCTTGTAGCCCCAAAGCTGCCCGCAGGCGATCGGAAACTTTCTGAATGGCGTCATTAGACGGAATCTGATAACTCAAGTAGCTACCGTATGCACTGGAGTAGACGTTGGCAGATTGGCCTTGCAAGGTGCCAGTCTTGACGTTGCTGGCGGCACCGCGGTAATTCGTGAAGATGCCGGTCATGTCGCTGAAGGTCAGGTTGGTTTGGATATTAGAAGAAACGGTGTTGAGTAACTGCGTGAAGTTGCTCAGACTGTCTAGCGAAATGGCTTTTTTCAAGATGGCCTTGATGACTTGCTGTTGCCGTTTCTGGCGGCCATAGTCGCCTTGGGGATCTTCATGGCGCATCCGGGCGTAGGCCAAGGCGTGCTTGCCATCGAGATGCATCTTGCCTTTAGTGAACTGATAGTTGCCTGAATACGAGTCGGTGAAGGAAAATGGGACGTTGACATCGACGCCACCGACGGCGTTGACGACCTTTTCCAGCGCCCCCATGTTGACCGTCAGGTAATATTTGATCGGGACGTTGACCAGCTTGGAGACGGTGTTGACCGCCATGTCTGAGCCGCCGACGTTATACGCGGCGTTGATTTTTTGCATGTTGAAGGACTTGGCGCCGATCAGTTGGGCAACCGTGTCTCGAGGAATTGAGACCATCGTGGTCGTTTTCTTGGCAGGGTTGACCACTGCGACGATCATGGTATCAGAGTTACCTTTATATTTGCGTCCCAACGCGCCGGTATCGACGCCTAATAGCAAGGCGGCAAAAGGTTGCTTGTTTTTGATCGCCGTGCTGACTTTTTGATTTTTGAGTCCGGCATAGGTATTGTCTAGGGCATATTTGGTCTGGCTATAGAGGCGCAAAGCGTATGCACCGCCTGAAAAAACCAGTATACATAAGATCAGCCACACCCACCGCGTCCAGCGGCGGGGGGCCTTAGCTTGTCGTCGAGCAGTCCGCGATTGCATGATGACCTCCTTTGATATTAAAACCAGTGTACCGCCTTGAAGGGACAACGCAAAGCGCGTAACCAAGTTTTAAGTAAAATAAAAGTTGGCACTCTCGATGCAAGATTGCTATTTAGGGCTTGCATTCCTTATCAAAACTGGGTATAGTATTCGTTGTGGTTAGCACTTAGAGATGAAGAGTGCTAAAACTAATAATATCAATTTATGGAGGGATTGCCTTGTTAAAGCCATTAGGAGATCGCGTCATCGTTCAGGTCGTTGAAGAAGAGGAACAGACCGTCGGAGGCATCGTACTTGCGAATAATGCCAAGGAAAAGCCTCAATCCGGCAAAGTTGTCGCAGTCGGCGAAGGCACACGCACTCCAGAAGGTAAAGTGCTCGCCCCTGCCGTTAAGGTCGGCGATGTCGTGGTTTATGACAAGTATGCGGGTTCTGAAGTGAAGAATGACGGTGAAAAGTATTTGGTCCTGCACGAAAAGGACCTTATGGCCATCGTTGACTAACCTAACGCATTGCGCGTTTCGATTTAAATAATTAATCTAAATATGAGGTGAACACACACATGGCAAAAGAAATTAAGTTCTCTGAAGACGCTCGTCGTTCGATGCTTGCCGGTGTCGACAAGCTCGCGGATACCGTTAAGACCACCCTTGGTCCTAAAGGCCGCAACGTTGTTTTGGAAAAGTCATACGGCTCTCCTGAGATCACCAATGATGGTGTGACCATCGCCAAGGGCATCGAATTAGAAGATCACTACGAAAACATGGGTGCCAAGCTGGTTGCTGAAGTCGCAACCAAGACCAACGACATCGCTGGTGACGGGACGACGACCGCAACGGTTTTGGCCCAAGCCATTATCCGCGAAGGGATGAAGAACGTGACCGCCGGTGCTAACCCTGTTGGCATCCGCCGTGGGATCGAATTGGCAACTGACGCCGCAGTTAAGGAATTGCACAACATTTCCCATATTGTTTCCGGCAAGAAGGAAATCGCGCAAGTTGCCTCTGTTTCTTCCGCCAGTGAAGAAGTCGGTGAATTGATCGCCGACGCCATGGAAAAGGTTGGCAACGACGGTGTGATCACCATCGAAGAATCCAAAGGGATCAAGACCGAATCCGATGTCGTCAAGGGGATGCAATTTGATCGCGGCTACTTGTCTCAGTACATGGTGACTGACAACGACAAGATGGAAGCTGATCTCGACAACCCATACATCCTGATCACTGATAAGAAGATTTCCAACATCCAAGACGTTTTGCCACTGTTGCAAGAAATCGTGCAACAAGGTAAGGCCCTGTTAATCATCGCTGATGATGTTGATGGTGAAGCTTTGCCAACCCTGGTTCTCAACAAGATCCGTGGGACCTTCAACGTGGTTGCGGTTAAGGCACCTGGCTTTGGCGATCGCCGCAAGGAACAACTGCAAGATATCGCAACCTTAACTGGTGGCACGGTCATCACTTCCGACTTAGGTCTGGATCTCAAAGACACCAAGCTGGAACAACTCGGGACTGCTAACAAGGTCACGATCACCAAGGACAAGACGACTATCGTTGAAGGCGCCGGCGACAAGGCTGCCATCGACGAACGCGTGGCAACGATTCGCAAGCAGATCGAAGAAACCACTTCTGACTTCGACCGCGAGAAGTTGCAAGAACGCCTGGCTAAGTTAGCCGGTGGGGTTGCGGTCATCAAGGTTGGTGCCGCTACCGAAACCGAACTCAAGGAACGCAAGTATCGGATCGAAGATGCTTTGAACGCGACCCGTGCCGCTGTTGAAGAAGGCTACGTTGCCGGTGGTGGTGTTGCCCTCATCGACACCATCAAGGCTGTCGCTGCCCTCAAAGAAGAAGGCGACGTTCAGACTGGGATCAACATCGTGCTTCGTGCCCTCGAAGAACCTGTTCGCCAAATCGCGGTTAACGCCGGTTTGGAAGGCTCCGTCATTGTTGATCGGATGAAGAAAGAAGACGTTGGCTTCGGTTACAACGCCGCTACCGACACTTGGGAAGATATGGCTAAGGCCGGGATCATCGACCCAACCAAGGTTACCCGTTCTGCTTTGCAAAACGCCGCTTCCGTTGCTGCTTTGATGCTGACGACTGAAGCCGTTGTGGCTGACAAGCCAGACGAAAATGCGCCAGCAGCTCCTGCAGCACCAGCAGGTGGCATGGGCGGCATGATGTAATTTGCGCCTGATAAGCGCCGTGTCTTGGTTGACACGGCGCTTTTTTTTGTACCCGAAATGGGGGTTGATCATCCAGACACTGTCTCTGCACTGGGTAATTTCACCGACGCCGGCATTTTGTTTGCCATGAGGGGCGTCACGGGTGTATATTGTGCCCAGGACGTGAACGAAGATCATGGTGAGGGGGGATCGCATGTTCAAGCGTCATAAACCAGATACTCAGGTCATGGCGGCACTGACCGCCGCAATCGCAGCGACCAATGCACTGCCGCGACTCCAAGCAGACTTGACGACGTTTGCCGAGTCTTATCAACAAGGGAAAATCAGCACGTTGGGTGTTGGCGTATTTTCCAGCCGTATTTCGCATGCGATCTACATGCACGATTACCAAGTGCCGACTGAGGTGCTCGCGTTGTTGTCGCTGTTGAACCAGCGCGACACAGGGACCACACCTGGGTGGTCTTGATTTGGTATAATGGAGTTAAAGGAGTGATTGCTGTGAAACTGATTGAAAATCCGATTCGTTTGAACGCGAGTCTCCACAAGATGTTGCCTTACACCATGCGCTTTCTGTACGGGAAGCATAACGGGATGGTGAAAATGTTCCGTTTATACACCCTCGGGTCTGTGCACGTGCATTACGTTGAAGGCTTTACCAAAACCGACGTGGTGTTGACGCATGACCACCGCCAGATCAAGCAAGAAGAAATCGATTTTGTCATCGATAAGCTTTTCACTGAAGACCAAAAAGCAAAGCTCAAGGTCGATGATGAGGCCAAGAAGCGCGTTGAGGCTTCAGCCAAGCGGAAGTTGCCGTACAAAGACGTTGTCATTATCGAATTACCAGCTGCCTAACTTAGGATTAATCCCGTCGAACCGGTATTTTTGGCCGGTGAGCAGGATTTTTCTTGTTTATTGATAGCTTTTCAGAAAATGATGCGCTAGAATAGCTTCTGTTTGATTTTTGGAAAATGGAGAAACGAAATGGATCATTTGAAACGCTTCTTAGTGGGGAGACCCTTAAAGTCCAACGAAGAAGGCGGACAAAAACTAGGCAAGTTTAAGGCGTTGGCAATGCTGTCTAGCGACGCCCTATCGTCAGTCGCATACGGGACTGAACAGATCGTCTTAGTCTTGACGACGCTGTCGGCCGCGGCGATCTGGTATTCGTTACCGATCGCGGCGTTCGTCTTGATCTTGCTACTGGCTTTGACGATGTCATATCGCCAGATCATTTACGCTTACCCAAGCGGTGGTGGTGCGTATGTCGTTGCCTCTGAAAACCTTGGGCAAAATGCCGGCCTGGCCGCCGGGGGCAGTCTGTTGATCGACTACATGCTGACCGTGGCGGTGTCGACGTCTGCGGGGGCCGAGGCGATCACGTCTGCGGTGCCGGCGTTATACGGACACGAGGTGGCGATCGCGATCGTCATCATTATCGTGTTGGCGTTGATGAACCTGCGTGGGATGAGCGAATCGGCCAACTTCCTGATGATCCCTGTGTATCTCTTCGTGGTGTCGATCACCGCGATGGTCATCTATGGGCTTTTCCAAATCGTCACCGGGGCGATCCCGTTCAAAGCCACCGCTGCTGTTGGCGGCGTGGTGCCAGGGATCTCGGCGGCGTTGATCTTCAGAGCCTTTTCTAGCGGGTCAAGTTCGTTGACCGGGGTCGAAGCGATCTCCAACGCCGTGCCGTTTTTCAAGAAGCCGCGGGAACATAACGCCGCGTCGACTTTGGCCATCATGGCTGGGATCTTAGGCTTCTTCTTCGCCGGCATCACCTTCTTGAACTACTGGTACGGGATCGTGCCAGAAGCCAAGGTGACTGTGCTGTCGCAAGTCGCAGCCCACACCTTCGGGCAAGGCGGCGTGATGTATTACGTCATTCAGTTTGCGACCGCTATGATCTTGGCTGTGGCCGCCAACACCGGTTTTTCTGCGTTTCCAGTCTTGGCGTATAACCTTGCCAAAGACAAGTTCCTGCCACATATGTACATGGATCGCGGCGACCGTCTGGGTTATTCCAACGGGATCTTGACGCTGGCGATCGGCTCTGGCGTTTTGATCGCGTTGTTCCACGGGTCTACTGAGCGCCTGATCCCACTGTATGCGGTCGGTGTGTTCATTCCGTTCACCCTGTCGCAATCGGGGATGATCCGGCACTGGTGGAAACGCCACACGACAGAAAAAGGCTGGCTGGGCAAGTCCTTTGCCAACTTCTCTGGGGCGTTGATCTCCTTTGCCATTCTGGTGATCTTGTTCGTCTACCGCTTGCCGGATATCTGGCCGTTTTTCATCATCATGCCGCTTTTGGTGTTCGTCTTCTACAAGATCCACGAGCACTACAAGATGGTCGCCGCCCAGTTGCGGTTGCCTGAAGATGTCGCCAAGCACGAGTATTCCGGCTCGACGGTAATCGTGTTGGTCGGGAACGTGACGCGGGTGACGCGGGGCGCGTTGAATTACGCGCAGACCATCGGCGATTACGTGATCGCCATGCACGTGTCGATGGATGAGAACCCAAACAAGGAACACGAGACGCAAGACGAATTTAAGCGCGATTTCCCAGATGTCCGCTTCGTCGATGTGCACTCGTCGTATCGTTCGATCACCGGACCGACGATCCGTTTCGTGGATATCATCGCCAAAAACGCGGCCAAGCGGAACTTCACCACGACTGTGTTGATCCCGCAGTTCGTGCCAAAGAAACCATGGCAGAATATCCTGCATAACCAAACCAATGTGCGTTTGCGGACGGCTTTCGCTTCCCGCGAGAATGTCATCATCGCCACGTACAGTTACCACCTGAAGCGCTAATCCAAGAAGAGCTGACCGTTTACACGGTTGGCTCTTTTCGTTTGTGGTTAGGTCGTCCTCTAGAAGGAAGTGGGATAGCGCTGCTACGACGGTAATGGCAGTATGCTGTGCGGCCGTCTTCAGCCTGCTTCGCAGGCTTACGACTAATTTTGAAGCCGCTTCGCGTCTCCAAAATTGCCGACGCCAACTCCGCGCCGCTATCCCACTTCCTTCTAGAGGACTGACATCCTGACTAGTCGTCTCTATTCAGTAAGCCGATGATTACAGGATCGGAGGCATGGACAAGCGATACGAATTCAGGACGATACTTGGTATCAGAACTTAGCGTTACCCGGCACACCAAACTATCCCAATACGCAGAATCTAGGGTGTGGGTGAAAGTGACGGAAGCAGGTCAATCTGACGTGGTGGCATCGTTGTTGGCGACTTGTCGCCATACAACCAGCGCAGGTGAAGATCCACTCGTAGCGCAGCGGAGAGTTAGCTTCGCCGAGCACCGCCTCCACGACAGATTGATCCTGCTGGAGTCGCTTTTGCCCACACCCGGCCGTGATCGATCAACCGACACGCTGTGAGGGGTCATGCGAGCATATGGTAATAATGCTACAATAGATGCAGATATTTAAGGATGGGTGAAATAGATGCCGCAAAAGACACAAGACACGCCAATGATGCAGCAATACCAGGCGATCAAGGATCAATATCCTGACGCTTTTTTGTTCTACCGCATCGGTGATTTTTATGAACTTTTCAATGACGATGCGATCAAAGGCGCACAGCTGTTGGAGCTGACGTTGACGGCGCGCAATAAGTCGGCAGATGACCCGATCCCGATGTGTGGGGTGCCGCACCACGCCGCGCAGAGCTACATCGATATTCTCGTCGATCAAGGCTATAAAGTCGCGATCTGCGAGCAGGTGGAAGATCCGAAAAAAGCCGTTGGCATGGTCAAACGCGAGGTCATTCAGTTAGTGACGCCCGGCACCAAGATGGATGTCAAGCCCGGCGAGGCCAAGGCAAATAACTATCTGACCGCGGTGTTGCCGCAAAAAGACGGCTACGGGTTTGCCTATGCAGATCTTTCTACAGGTGAGCTCAAGGTGTCGCATCTGGCCCACAAATTCGCCGTGCAAAACGAACTGGCCGCGCTAGGCACCCGTGAAGTCGTCGTGCCGGCGGATCTGCAAGACGCAGACGCCGAGTGGCTGGGCGCAGGCCGGCTGTTGTCGCCGCAAGTCCAGGCCAAAGCCGAGGCCGAAGCGAGCTACGTCAGCCAAGACCTCGAAGACCCTGTGCAGCGCGACGTGGTGGTGATGTTGATGCAGTATCTGCTCAGCACCCAAAAGCGCAGTCTGGCTCATATCCAACAGGCGGTCGCCTATCAGCCGTCGGAATTTCTGGAAATGGACCCAGACGCGCGCGCCAACCTCGACATTTTGAAAAACTCACGTACTGGCCGCAAAGGCGACACGCTGTTGGCGGTGTTGGATCAGACCAAAACGGCGATGGGTGGGCGCTTGTTGAAACAGTGGCTGGATCGGCCGCTGTTAGACCTCAAGCAGATCACTGCGCGGCAAGACCAGGTGCAAGACCTGCTCGACCATTATTTTGAACGCAGCGAGCTGCAGGAGCGATTGATCAAGGTTTATGATCTTGAGCGGCTCGCCGGCCGGGTGGCGTACGGGAACGTCAACGCCCGGGATCTGATCCAGCTGCAGACGTCGCTGGATCAGATCCCGGCGGTTCAAGACATTTTGGCGCAGCTCGATGATGGGGCGTTTGCCCAGTTGCGGCAGCAACTCGATCCGGTACAAGACGTCGCCAACTTGATCCGGCGTGCGATCGAACCTGATGCGCCGATCTCGATCACTGAAGGCGGGCTGATTTTACAAGGCTACAACCAACAGCTTGATGACTACCGTGAAGCGATGGCTAACTCCAAGCAGTGGATCGCGGATCTGGAAAGCCAAGAACGCCAGGCGACTGGCATCCACAACCTGCGCATCCGTTACAACAAGGTCGCCGGGTATTTCATCGAAGTCACCAAAGGCAACCTCGACAAGGTGCCGGAAGGCCGTTACGAACGCAAGCAGACGCTGACCAACGCCGAGCGGTTCAGTACGCCGGAACTCAAGGAAAAAGAATCGCTGATCTTGACCGCTCAAGAATCAGCGACGGGTCTGGAGTATGACCTGTTTCAAGACATCCGCGATCAGGTCAAGGCCCAGATCACCCGTCTGCAAAAGCTGGCCGCTCAAGTCGCGGCGCTGGATATTTTGCAAAGCTTCGCCGTCGTTACTGAGAATCAGCATTATGTGCGGCCGGTGATGCACGCCAACAGCCACGACATCAACGTCCACGGTGGGCGGCATCCGGTGGTCGAGCATGTGCTTGGCAGTCAGCAATATATTCCTAACGATGTCATCATGGGCGCCGATTGCGACATGTTGCTGATCACCGGACCCAACATGTCTGGGAAGTCGACGTATATGCGGCAGCTGGCGTTGATCGTGATCATGGCCCAGGCTGGCTGTTTTGTCCCGGCAGACAGCGCTGACCTGCCGGTGTTCGATCAGATTTTCACGCGAATCGGAGCGGCCGACAACCTCGCCGCCGGGCAGAGTACCTTCATGGTTGAGATGATGGAGGCCAACGCCGCACTCGAGCACGCCACTGCGAGCTCTTTGATCTTGTTTGACGAGATCGGGCGCGGGACGGCGACTTATGATGGCATGGCGTTGGCGCAAGCCATCATCGAACACCTTCATGACCATGTGCATGCCAAGACGCTTTTTTCGACGCATTACCACGAGCTCACCAGCCTGGCCGATAGCTTAGACAAGCTGAAGAATGTGCATGTCGGCGCGGTCGAAGAAAAAGGCAACTTGGTATTTCTCCACAAGATGTTGCCAGGGCCGGCAGACAAGTCCTATGGGATCCATGTCGCCAAGCTGGCCGGCCTGCCGAGCTCGTTGCTTAACCGTGCAGATACGATCTTGGCGTCGCTGGAAGACGACGGTGCCAGCAAGGTGCCAACGCCGGCGGTGCAAGATGCGCCAGAAGCACAGCTGAGTTTGTTTGAACCAGAACCCGTCGCGCCTAAGGAATCGCCGGTCGTGAAGAAACTGCGTAAGTTTGACCTGATGAACGCGACGCCGATGGATGCGATGAACCTGTTGTATGATCTCCAAAAGCAATTGAAGAAGAAGTGAGTCTATGTCTAAAATTCATCAGCTTTCAACGACGTTAAGTAATCAAATCTCCGCCGGGGAAGTGATCGAACGTCCCGCCAGCGTCGTCAAGGAGCTGGTGGAAAATAGTATCGATGCCCAAAGCACGCAGATCGATGTCCATATTGAAGACGCCGGTTTGAGTCTGATTCAGGTGATCGACAACGGCAACGGCATCGACGCTGAAGATGTGCCGACCGCTTTTTTGCGGCACGCCACCAGTAAGATCTTGACGGTGCGCGATCTATTCAACGTGCACTCGCTCGGGTTCCGCGGCGAAGCGCTGGCGTCGATCGCCGCGGTCGCTGACGTGACGCTGGAAACCGCCACCGAAGCCGGGCTTGGGACGATCGCCCACATTCAAGGGGGCAAGATGCTCGACCAGCACGCCCAAGGCAGCCGGCGCGGCACGCAGATCAGCGTGCGGGACCTGTTTTACAACACGCCGGCACGGCTGAAGTACGTCAAGTCGCAGGCCACCGAGATGGGCAAGATCGCCGACATCGTCAACCGCTTGGCGCTGGCGCATCCTGAAATCGCGTTTACGCTTTATCATGGTGAGAAGATGGTGCTTAAAACCGCCGGCCACGGCGATCTGCAACAGACGCTCGCCGGCATCTATGGTGTGGCGACGGCCAAGAGCATGCTGGCTTTTGCAGGCGAAGACCCGGATTTCAAAGTCACGGGCTATTTCAGCCTGCCTGACACGACGCGGGCGTCGCGCAATTACCTGAGCTTGATGATCAACGGCCGCTACATCAAGAATTATCAGCTGACCAAGGCCGTCATCGCCGGTTACGGGTCGAAGTTGATGGTCGGCCGCTACCCGATCGCGGTTATCAGTATCGCGATGGATCCTCTGCTCGTCGATGTGAACGTCCACCCGACGAAACAAGAGGTGCGGCTGAGTAAGGAAGACCAGCTGGGCAAGCTGTTAACGGACACGATTCAAAAGCGGCTGGCAGAAGAAAATCTGATTCCAGACGCCTTGCACAACCTGCGCCAGCGCCAGCCGGTCGATATGGATCAGCTGACAATGACACTGAATGCCGTCAGCCACACGGCAGAGCCAAAAGCTCAGCCGGAAGCGCGCCAGGAACCGACGCCGGAACCAGATGGCGAAACGACTTCAGCGAAACCTTTTGGTAAAACGATGGCCGAGCTGAATGGCGACTCGATTTTTGACGACCCGAAGCGGCTTGCGGCTTGGGATGCGAAATATGGCGACAAACCGGCGACCAAGGTCAACGAACCGCAGCCGGAGTTGGACTTGACACGGCCAAAGGCTGAAGAACGTTTTCCAGAACTGCATTACCTCGCCCAGCTTCACGGCACGTACCTGTTGGCAGAGAACCCGGAAGGCTTTTACCTGCTGGATCAACACGCTGCCCAAGAGCGGGTGAACTACGAGTATTACCGCCAACAGATCGGTGAAGTTGCCGCAGATCAACAGCGTCTGCTGGTGCCAATCGTCTTGGACTACCCGGCGTCAGACGCGTTGGCCATCACCGACCACCAAGACGTTTTGCATAGCGTCGGGCTGTATCTTGAAGAATTCGGGCAAAACACGTTCATCGTGCACCAGCATCCGACGTGGTTCAAAGCCGGCCAGGAAGAAGATACGATCAAAGAGATGGTCGATTGGGTCATCCGCGACGGGCACATCACGGTTGCCCAGTTCCGTGAAAAAACCGCGATCATGATGAGCTGTAAGCGCGCGATCAAGGCCAATCATCACTTGGACACCAAGCAGGCGGAGGCGTTGTTGAAGAAACTTGCCCAAGCCGAAAACCCCTTCAACTGTCCCCACGGGCGGCCCGTGTTGGTGCACTTCAGCAATACCGATCTCGAAAAAATGTTCAAACGCATTCAAGACAGCCACACAACGGAGGATTTTTGATGTTGATCTTAGCCAGCCAATCACCGCGGCGCCAAGAGCTTTTGGCACGGATCACGCCAGACTTCGTGGCTGAACCCGCCGCCATCGACGAGCGGGCGCTGCCTCAAGCAGAACCTGCAACTTATGTGCAGACGCTGGCACAGGCCAAGGGGCGCGCGGTGGCGGCGTTGCATCCCGAAGCGACGGTGATCGCCGCAGACACGATGGTTGCGTACCAAAACCGCCTGCTTGGCAAGCCCAAGGATCGCGCGACTGCGCATGCGATGTTAGCGATGCTGGCAGGGCAGACCCATCACGTCCACACCGGCGTATACGTCCGCACGCCTGCGACGGAAAAATTGCAGGTCGTCACCACAGCGGTCACGTTCTGGCCGTTAACCGCAGAACAGATCGAGACCTATCTTGATTGCGGTGAGTACAACGATAAAGCTGGTGCTTATGGCATCCAAGGCGAAGGTGCGTTGCTAGTCAAGGCAATCGCAGGGGACTATTACAACGTCGTTGGCCTGCCCATCAGCACGCTGGCACGGATGCTTTAAGCGACGACAAGATGGCTTTTAGATAGTGGTATAGGTCGGGTTTGGTGTGTTCCGGCCCTAGAGATGGCTGGAACGGTGCGAGGCGCTCGGAAGCTAACTCAGGCAAAGCCTGAGTGGATCTTCCTCGACGCCATTGTTGTAAGCGGCAAAGCCGCTAACAACAATGCCGCGCCTGAGCCATCTCGGGCCTCCACACGCCAAACCCTGACGGTAGCATCCTTCATCACCAAAAGTGGCAATTTCCAAGAGAGTAGAAATGGACTAGCGGCTGGCAGTACATCTAACTAAGAACGGATTAGCTATAATTAACGAGTCGACCCGTTTGTTCATGACACCAAACTATCCTGATACACAGAACCTAGGGTGTGGGTGAAAGTGACGGAAGCAGGTCAATCTGACGTGGTGAGATTGCTGTTAGCGACTTGTCGCTTACAGCAAGGCACAGGTGGAGATCCACTTCGTCGCAGACGAAGTTAGCTCCGCCGAGCACCCTCTCCACGACAGATTGAAGCCTGCTGGAGTCACTTTCGCCCGCACCCGGCAGCTTACTGGTCTACCAAATAAAGAACACTTACGCTGCCGGACAGCGTCAATGTTATGAATATCGCAAAAAAGACTGCAGGATCGAAGAGACCCTGCAGTCTTTGCGGTGACGCTAGAAGAATTGTGCCAGCCAGTGTGTGCCAGCGACAAGGGCGCCTGAGTAAACGGCGATGGTGATCGGTTTGCACAAGATGATGATCCAGAAGAACTTCTTGAATGACATCTTGGTCAAGCCGGCGATCAGACAAAGGACATCGTCTGGGGCGACAGGCGCGATGATTGCGATGGTGAAAAACCAATCGAAGCGGCGTTGATTCTTGGTATAAGCGAGGTACTTGTTACAGACGTGCTTGCTGACGACATGGTAGATGAACGTTTGACCGTAGTGCCGGGCCAGCCAGAAATTGATCAGCGACCCGATGCCGATGCCAACATAGTTGTAAGCAAATCCCGCCCAAGGGCCAAACAAGACGACCCCAGCCGCCGTGCTGACGCCGCCGGGAATGATCGGGATGACGACTTGGATGATTTGAATGGTGATGAACAGCAAGGGACCTAACACGCCGGTTTGGGCGAGGTAGGCTTGCAGGCTCGCGAGATTATGGAAAACCCCGAGGTGGTACCAATATGCGATGACGGCGGCGCTTGCGCCAAGTGTTGCGATCGTGGTCCAGTTAATCAACTTGCGTGAGGTGCGCGCTTCCATGCTGTCACCGCCTTGAGTTTAGGATAACCACATTGTAACAACTCAGTCAGCAGATGGCATCCGACTGGAGTCTGACTTGTTGGGCAGGCGTCTGAGTTGTGTTAGAATATAGCGAACTCTTGTTTTAGGCAACGACCGTGTCGCTTGCTGGGAAAGGAATCTTATGTACGAATTCATGCGCGGGCGCATTGCAGACGTGACCCCAAGTTATATTGTCGTCGACGTTAATGGTGTCGGTTATCGGCTGTTAGTTGCGAATCCTTATCAGTATGAGCTGGGTAAGGAAGTCACCGTTTATGTGCAATTGATCATCCGCGACAACGACCAGACGTTGTACGGTTTTGAAACCGGCAATGATAAACAGACCTTCAACCAACTGCTGACGGTGACCGGTATCGGGCCCAAGTCTGCTTTGGCGATCTTGGCCAATGCGAACACGCAAGGCTTGGCGAATGCGATCGCCCAAGATGACGTGCGCTTTTTGACCAAGTTCCCAGGCATCGGCAAGAAAACCGCGCAGCAGATCATTTTGGATCTGAAGGGCAAGCTCGAAGCAGACGGGCCCTTGTTGCAGGTGGCGCCGGCGGCAAGCAGCACCAATGCCGAATTGGCGGATGCCTTGGCGGCGCTGGTGGCGTTAGGCTACCCGCAAAAAGCGGTTGATAAGCTGGCAGACAAACTAGAAGCCAGCGAGGCCACAACAACGGACGCTTACATGCGGCTGGGGCTGTCGCTATTGAGTAAGTAAGGAGGCTTATGATGGCAGATGAACGCATCGTCAACACAGATGCTAGTCCTGATGAAGATCCAATCGAGCGCGGACTGCGGCCAAAGCTGCTGGCCGATTACATCGGTCAAACCGCCATCAAAAACCAGCTGCAAGTTTATATTCAAGCGGCCAAAAAGCGTGAAGAAGCCTTGGACCACGTGTTGCTTTACGGGCCACCTGGCCTTGGGAAAACGACGCTGGCGTTGGTAATCGCCAACGAATTGAACGTGCATATCCGCACGACTTCAGGGCCGGCGATCGAAAAGCCGGGAGATCTGGTCGCGCTGTTGAACGAGTTGAATCCAGGGGATGTCTTGTTCATCGACGAGATCCACCGCTTGCCAAAAATTGTTGAAGAAATGCTGTACTCGGCGATGGAAGACTTCTATATTGATATTGTTGTCGGCCAAGGACCGACCGCGCATCCCGTGCACTTTCCGTTGCCGCCGTTCACACTGGTGGGGGCGACGACGCGGGCTGGCATGTTGAGTGCCCCGCTGCGGGATCGCTTTGGCATCACGGAACACATGGCGTATTACACCACCGAAGAGTTGACCGCGATCGTGCGGCGCTCTGCCAGCATTTTCAACATGACCTTGCCGGCTGAATCTGCCCACGCGCTGGCGCGGCGTTCACGCGGCACGCCGCGGATCGCCAACCGACTGTTGCGGCGGATCCGTGACTTCGCTGATGTGGCCGAGGCCACCAGTATTTCGGTGGCGCTGGTCGATCACGCCTTGGATCAGCTGCAGGTCGACGACAAAGGTCTTGATCAAATCGACCGCAAGTTGTTGATGATGATGATTCGCGATTATGAAGGCGGGCCAGTCGGGCTGTCGACCATTGCGGCCAACATCGGCGAAGAAACCGCCACGATTGAAGAGATGTACGAGCCGTATCTCTTGCAGATCGGCTTTTTGAAGCGCACGCCACGCGGGCGGATGGTGACGCCGGCGGGGTTTGCGCATCTAGACATGCCGTATTTGAACAAATAACAACATACCGGCGAGCTTTTTGCGCGCCTGAGGAGGATAAATTTTGCTCACCACTGAAGACTTTGACTATGATTTACCACACGAACTGATCGCCCAAACGCCGCTCAAAGAGCGTGACGCCAGCCGCATGCTGGTGCTCAATGCTGAAACCGGCGCAACGGAAGACCGTCATTTTTACGACATTTTGGACTACATCCAACCCGGCGACGCGATCGTGATGAACGACACCCGCGTGATGCCTGCACGCTTGTACGGCGTGAAAAAAGAAACCGGCGCGCACATGGAAGTCTTGTTGTTGCACAACACAGAAGGCGACAAGTGGGAAACCTTAATGAAGCCTGCACGCAAGGCGCCAGTCGGCACTGAGATCGACTTCGGCGATGGCTTGTTGAAGGCAACCGTCCTTGAAGAGCTTGATCATGGTGGCCGGATCGTTGAGTTCCATTATGAAGGCATCTTCATGGAAGTCTTAGATAAGCTCGGCGAAACCCCACTACCACCATACATCAAGGAAAAGCTTGATGACCCAGAGATGTATCAAACGGTTTACGCCAAAGAAGTTGGCTCCGCCGCTGCCCCGACCGCTGGGTTGCACTGGACGGAAGAACTGCTACAAAAGGCCCAAGATAAAGGCGCCAAGCTGGTTTATCTGACCTTGCACGTTGGTCTTGGTACCTTCCGCCCGGTTTCTGTGGAAAACATCGAAGATCACAAGATGCACAGCGAATTCTACCGCTTCTCCCAAGAAGCCGCTGATACTTTGAACGAAGTCCGCAAAAACGGCGGCCGCATCATCGCCACCGGCACGACCTCGATCCGGACGCTGGAAACGATTGGGACCAAGTTCGACGGTGAGATCAAGCCATCATCTGGCTGGACCGATATTTTCATTAAGCCAGGCTACCAATGGCGCGTTGTTGATGCGTTCATCACCAACTTCCACTTGCCGAAGTCCACGCTGGTCATGCTGGTTGCTTCCTTCACCGGCCGTGAAAACATCCTCAACGCCTACAAGCACGCCATCCAAGAACGCTACCGCTTCTTCAGCTTCGGCGACGCCATGTTTATTCACAAATAACCAGAGCGGAACAGCGCGGGTTTAGGTATGTACATAAGACAGCTTGGGCGCGTGCCGGCAACGCCGGTGCGAGACCGAGATGACTTATGTGCGATACCGTTGCGCTGTGTAGCTCGACGAAGAAACCAGAGCGGAACAAAGCGGTTTTAGCTGGGAGTCTAAGATGGCTTGGTCATGGTGCGGCGAAGCCGTGCCGTGGCCGAGACAGCATAGACAGCCCAGCGTTGCTTTGAGTAGCTCGACGAAATAACCAGAGCGGAACAGCGCGCATTTAGCGGGTCGGCTCGTTTGATATTGTCACCACACTCACCAAAAGGAGAATTCATGGAACCAGCAGTAAAATACCGGCTCAAACACGTTGATAAGCATACCGGCGCACGACTCGGGGAACTGGTCACACCACACGGCACCTTCCCGACGCCGATGTTCATGCCGGTTGGCACGTTGGCGTCGGTCAAAACCATGGCCCCAGAAGAACTCGACGAGATGGGTGCCAGCATTATTTTGGCGAACACTTATCATCTGTGGTTGCGGCCCGGCGAAGATATTGTCCAAGAAGCCGGTGGTCTGCACAAATTCATGAACTGGGACAAAGGGATCTTAACGGATTCCGGCGGTTTCCAGGTGTTCTCTTTGGCCGAGTTGCGCGACATTCAAGAAGAAGGCGTGCATTTTAAGAACCATCTTGACGGTAGCAAGATGTTCTTGTCACCGGAAAAGGCGATCGGCATCGAAAACGCGTTGGGGCCAGACATCATGATGAGTTTCGATGAGTGCCCACCGTTTTTTGAAAGTTATGAGTATGTCGCCAAAAGTGTTGCCCGTACCAGTCGCTGGGCGGAGCGCGGCCTGAAAGCCCACAAGAACCCAGACTGGCAGGCGTTGTTTGGCATTGTCCAAGGTGCCGGGTTCAAGGATCTGCGTGAACAAAGTGCCCGTGATCTGGTCAGCCTTGATTTCCCAGGGTATTCGATCGGCGGGTTGTCGGTCGGGGAGTCCAAAGAAGAGATGAATCACGTCTTGGACTTCACGACGCCACTGTTACCAGAAAACAAGCCGCGGTACCTGATGGGCGTCGGTTCGCCGGACGCGTTGATCGACGGGGTCATGCGTGGCATCGACATGTTCGATTGCGTCTTGCCGACGCGGATCGCCCGCAACGGCACGACTATGACCAGCAACGGCCGGGTGGTCATCAAAAATGCCAAGTATGCCCGCGACTTCACGCCACTGGATCCGAACTGCGATTGCTACACCTGTCGCAACTACACGCGTGCTTACATTCGCCACCTGATTCATACCGATGAAGCCTTTGGGATCCGGCTGACAAGTTATCACAACTTATACTTCCTGTTACACTTGATGAAACAGGTGCGAGAAGCGATCGCTGAGGATCAATTAACCGAGTTCCGGGCCGCATTCTTCGAACAATACGGGTATAATAAGCCGGGTGCGAAGAGCTTTTAGCCAATCAGCCTTAAGTCTGATTGGCGTGAGCCTGTAAAATCTGTTACAGTATGAGATGAATAAACAAATTAAACGAGGTGCCTACATTGAACAGTAGCTATTCCATGATCATTCTGATCGTTGTCATGTTCGCATTCATGTATTTTGGCATGATGCGTCCTCAGAAGCGGCAACAACAAAAGCGTCAAGAAATGTTGAAACAAATGAAGAAAGGCGACAAAGTTGTCACGATCGGTGGCTTGCACGGTGTGATCGATAGCATCGATCAGACTGCCGGCACCGTTGATCTTGATCTTGATGGCATCTTCTTAACCTTCAACCTCAGTGCGATCCGTGTCGTTGATCAACCTGCGACAGCCGCTACTGAACCGGTAGCTAAGCCAGCAAAGCAAGACGACAAAGGCTATACCGAGCCATCTTCTGATGACAAGGACGATAAAGACAAAGACTAAGCTTAGCTCCCCTGCAGAGATGCAGGGGCTTTTTTTATTCAGACACCTCTGTGCCACGATTCGGTCGTTGAATCGCAGACAGGGGTGTTTGCGTTTTATCGGCAGTGTTTTTAACGTGATGTGAGGTCATCGGTCTCGCTCAGCACCGGTCGTGAATCGGAATACAACAGAATTCATTCTCAGAAAAACAGATTAAAGCGGTTCAAGCTCATACAATCACATTGTATAAATTTGATTAACGTGTATAAACGCCTGTAGATAGGCATTTATAAAAAAACCGTGAAAAAATTCACTCAACCTGTTTACAAATTCACAACCATCATGTATATTGTTCTTGTGAAATGGTTAACGAAAACATTCAACTGTGGAGGGACCGTAATATGCTGAAATCTGCCGAAAAAACTGCTCCGGTAAAAAATGCTCAAGTTGACGTCGATAAGATGATCGACGAGTTGGTCAAAAACGCGCAAGAAGCGCTCAAGGTGATGAAGGGCTTCGATCAAGCCAAGGTCGATCATATCGTTCACCGCATGGCGATCGCTGGTTTGGATCATCATATGGAACTCGCCAAGATGGCGGTTGAAGAAACCGGTCGTGGTGTGTATGAAGATAAAGCCGTTAAGAACATGTTTGCCACTGAAGAAATCTGGCATTCGATCAAAGACGACAAGACGGTTGGCGTGATCAACGAAGACAAGCAGAAAAACGTCATCTCGATCGCTGAACCGATCGGGGTCATCGCTGGGGTAACGCCTGTGACTAACCCGACGTCGACGGTGATGTTCAAGTCTGAAATTTCGATCAAGACGCGTAACCCGATCATCTTCTCGTTCCACCCAGGGGCACAGAAGTCTTCAGCACGGGCGCTGGATGTGATCCGCGAAGAAGCCATCAAGGCAGGTTTGCCAGAAGGCGCTTTGCAATACATTCCGGTACCAAGCATTGAAGCTTGCCAAGCACTGATGCACCATCCCGGCGTGGCCACGATTTTGGCAACTGGCGGTCCTGGCATGGTGAAGTCCGCTTATTCGTCCGGCAAGCCGGCTTTAGGGGTCGGGGCTGGGAACGCACCGGCTTATATCGAAGCCAGCGCAGACATCAAGCAAGCGGTCAACGACATCATGTTGTCGAAGAGTTTTGACCACGGGATGGTTTGTGCTTCTGAACAAGGCATGATCGTCGACGCGCCGATCTACGACAAGGTCAAGCAAGAATTCCTCGATCAAGGGGCTTACTTCGTGCAGAAGAAAGACCTGCAAAAGTTCACCGAAACGGTCATCAACACCGAGAAGATGGCGGTCAATCCGCGCATCGTCGGTCAAAGTGCTTGGCAGATCGCCAACTGGGCCGGCATCGACATTCCCAAGCGCACGCAGCTGATCATCGCGGAACTGCCGGAACCCGGCGATAAGTACCCACTGTCGCACGAAAAGCTGAGTCCAGTGTTGGCAATGTTCAAGGCCAAAGATCATGAAGACGGCTTTGCTAAGGCCGAAAAGATGCTCGACATTGGTGGTCTCGGTCACACTGCTGTTATCCACACGAAAGATGATGACCTGGCGGTGGAATTTGCGGATAAGATGCAGGCTTGCCGGATCTTGGTCAACACCCCATCGACCGTTGGTGGTATCGGGGATCTGTACAACAACATGATCCCATCGTTGACCCTAGGTTGCGGCTCATACGGCGGTAACTCAATTTCGCATAACGTGGGGACGATCGACTTGTTGAACATTAAGACATTGGCTAAGCGGCGCAATAACATGCAATGGGTCAAGTTGCCACCGAAGATCTACTTCGAACGCAACTCGGTTCGCTATCTGGAAAAGATGGATGGGCTCGATCGGGTCTTGATCGTCGGCGACCGCGGGATGGAAAAATTAGGTTATGTCCGCATTGTTGAAGACGTATTGAAGAACCGGACGAACAACGTCGACGTCCAGACGTTCTTGGACGTCGAACCAGATCCATCCAGTGACACAGTTTATAAAGGTACCGCGATCGCCAAAGACTTCAAGCCAGACGCGATCGTTGCCATCGGTGGTGGGTCTGTTATGGACGCGGCCAAAGGCATCTGGTTGTTCTACGATGGTGATGGCGACTTCTTTGGCGCCAAGCAGAAGTTCTTGGATATCCGTAAGCGGACGTACAAGTTCCCGAAGCCGACCAAGTCCAAGCTCGTCTGCATCCCGACCACTTCTGGGACCGGGTCTGAAGTGACACCGTTTGCGGTCATCACCGATTCTGACACCGGCATCAAGTACCCGCTGGCTGACTACGCCCTGACGCCAGACGTTGCGTTGGTCGATCCGCAGTTCATCGAAACCGTACCAGCAAAGGTCGTCGCTGATACCGGCTTGGATGTTATCTGCCACGCCACCGAGAGTTTTGTGTCGACGATGGCAAGTTCATACACGCGTGGATTGTCGCTGGAGGCGCTGAAGTTGGCCTTCGATAACTTGGAAGCTTCCTATAACGGGGATATGGAGGCCAAGGCGAAGATGCACGATGCGTCGACGATCGCCGGCATGGCCTTTGCCAACGCGCTGTTGGGGATCAACCACAGTATCGCGCACAAGCTGGGGCAAACGTACCACTTGCCTCACGGCCGTTGCATCGCGATCACCTTCCCACACGTTGTGCGCTACAACGCCAAGACCCCGACCAAGCGAGCGGTATGGTCTAAGTACAACTACTTCAAGGCTGATGAAGACTATGCGCAAATCGCCCGGTACCTGGGACTCAAAGGCGATACCACGGCGGAATTGGTTGAAAGCTTCGTTCAAGCCTACATCGATCTGGCCGGCCGCATCGGCGTCAAGATGAGTTTGAAGGAACAAGGGATCGCCAAAGAAGACGTGGTTGCTAACGCAGATCGCATCGCAGAACTGGCATACGAAGATAACTGCACGGTCACCAACCCAGTTGAACCGCTGATCGGTGATATGAAGCAGATCCTGCTCGACGAATACGAAGGCACAGCTTCCAGCGAAACTGTTCGGCCGTAATCGCTGACAACTCGATAGCCTCATCAGACAAGCTTCTCTGTTCACAGAGAGGCTTGTTTTTTCGTGGCGGAAGGCAGGTGATTTGCTCAGGAAAAGACTTGTGGGAATCTGAGAAGTCCGTGGTTGGTGACTTCTATTTTCAGGCGTTTCATGCCATAATAGACTAAGACTATTGCCACTAAAAGTAAGGATGGCTTATGACACCTAATAAAGAAGATTATCTTAAAATGATTTTTGAACTGGGCGGAGATACCCAGCTGATCTCAAACAAGCAGATCGTTGCCGGCTTGTCGGTTTCGGCAGCTTCGGTCAGTGAGATGATCGCCAAATTAGTCGAACAAAAATACGTGACCCATACGCCATATCAAGGCATCAAATTAACGGCAACAGGCCAAAAGCGCGCGGCGCTATTAGTGCGCAATCATCGACTGTGGGAAGTGTTCTTGGTGCAATCCCTGCATTACCCGGTCGACAATATCCATCAAGAAGCAGAATTGCTTGAACACGCGACGACGCAAGACATGGCCGATCGGCTCTCAGAGATGCTCGGCCATCCGCAATATTGCCCGCATGGCGGCGTGATTCCCGACGCTGATGGGCATTATTTTGACCAGAGTCGGGTGCCGCTGGCGACCTTGGTCGTCGGCCAAAAAGGCCACATCGAACGCGTCGTCGATGAGGTCAACGTGATCGATTATATCCACGACATCGATCTGCGGATCGAAGACCACTTCACGGTGGCCGCCGTGGATGCCAAGGCGATCACGCTTCATTTGACGCGTACCGACGGGGATGTGGCCGTGGATATCGTGCGGGCATCACACATCTTCGTCGATCCGGCCTTACAAGATTAATTTGAATGAGTAGAAGTTATAGGAGCATACAGCGTATGGCAGAAGAACAAGCAGCAGTGATCATTCTCTTTGGTGGTTCGGGCGACCTCGCTCGACGCAAGCTTTATCCCGCAATGTTTGGGTTATACCGGCGAGGATATTTGCGCAACCATTTTGCAGTGATCGGCACCGCGCGCCGGCCTTGGTCGGATGATTACTATCGCGACATCGTGGTGAACGCTGTCAAAGATGAGCCAGAGGCAACGCAGGCAGAAGCTGAAGCCTTTGCGGCCCATTTTTATTACCAATCTCATGATGTCACTGATGCCGATCACTACATCACGCTGAAGAATCTGGCCGCGAAGTTAGATGAGCAGTATGCTGTCGGGGGCAACCGGCTGTATTATATGGCAATGGCGCCAGACTTTTTTGCCACGATTGCCGAGCACCTCAAGTCTGAAGCCTTGTTGACCGACACGGGCTTCAACCGGCTGGTGATTGAAAAGCCGTTCGGCCGTGATTACGATTCCGCCCTGGCCTTGAACAACTCGATCACCGCCACGTTTGATGAGTCGCAGATCTATCGCATCGATCATTATCTGGGCAAAGAGATGACCCAGGCGATCATGGCCTTGCGCTTTGCCAACCCGCTGGTCGCCAACATGTGGAACAAAGACCACATCCAAAACATCCAGATCACCTTGGCCGAGGCGGTCGGGGTCGAAGAACGCGCCGGCTACTACGAGCATTCAGGTGCGATTCGGGACATGGTGCAAAACCACGTGATGCAGCTGTTGGCGTACTTGACCATGGCCAAGCCCGCCAGTCTGACGCCGGATGCGATCCATGCGGTCAAAGGTGAGGTCTTCAATCATCTGCACATGTATACCGAAGAAGAGGCCCGCACCAATTTTGTCCGCGGCCAGTATGCGTCTGCGGTGATCGATAAGCTGACCGTCGCGGGTTATCGGGAAGAAGCTGGTGTCGCCGCCGATTCGCTGACGGATACGTTTGTCGCCGGTAAGGTGCTGGTCGACACGCCGACGTTTGCCGGCGTGCCGATCTACATCCGCACTGGCAAGCGGCTGACGCGCAAGTCGACGCAGATCACTGTCGTGTTCAAAGCAGACGCCGACGGGCTTTTCGGCACGCAGGCCAAGGCCAACACCTTGACGATTTATGTCGAGCCTAGCGAAGGGTTCTCGTTGACCTTGAACGGCAAGAAGTTGGGGCAGTCAGCTGACTTGATGGCCGAAGAGCTGCGCTACCGCCACGACGAACGCCTGGCCAAAAATGCACCGGAAGCCTATGAACGTTTGATCCAAGACGCGCTGCAAGGCGATCAGACGAACTTTACCCGCTGGACAGAGCTGGCCAAGACTTGGCAGTATGTCGACCAGATTTTGGCGGCCTGGCAAAATGACACGTCGATGCCAACTTATCCGGCAGGGACGATGGGGCCGAAAGTTGCGTTTGACCTGTTGGCTCGAGACGGTAACGAGTGGTTCTGGCAACCGACCCATGTCAAGATGGCGGATTAATCTTTAACCCAGACAAATACGGTCTGCACTGAAGCGTGCGCTTCGATGCAGACCGTTTTGTACGCTAGTCGAGCTAAATCATGGAGGTGAGCGGATGGCGGAGTGGCTTGCAATTCCGGAGATCAACGACACCAGCCGGCGGATCTTGCATATCGATATGGATGCTTTTTACGCGTCGATCGAACAGCGCGATGATCCCAAATTGCGCTCCCGAGCGCTGGTGATCGCCCATGACCCGCGGCAAACCGGGGGCAAAGGGGTCGTCACCACCGCCAACTACATCGCGCGGCAATACGGGGTGCATTCGGCAATGACCGCCCAAGAAGCGCTACGGCTGGTGCCCAAGCGCTTGTTGACGTTCAAGGCACCTGATTTTACGAAGTATCGCGCGGTGTCACAACAGATTCACGCGCTGTTTCACCAGGTAACCGACTTGATCGAGCCGGTGGCGCTGGATGAGGCTTACCTCGACGTCACGGCCAACCGTGATTTCCCCACGACCATCGATCTGGCGCTGTGGCTGCAAGACCGGATCCGACAAGAGACCCAGCTCACCTGCAGCTTCGGGTTGTCGTACAACAAATTCTTGGCCAAAGAAGCCAGCGAGTATAACAAGCCCAACGGTCGCACGATCATTTTGCCCGAACAGGCGGAGGCGTTTTTGGACCGGTTGGCGATCGGAGAATTTCGTGGGGTCGGGGCCAAGACGCTACCAAAATTAGAAGCGCTCGGCATCACCGACGGCGCCAGTTTGAAACAACACAGCCAAGCGGAGCTGATCCATCTGTTTGGCAAAATGGGGCTGGGACTATACCAACACGCCCGCGGCATCGACAACCGCCCGGTGCAGGTCAGAGACGCCAAGTCGATTGGCAAAGAGCGGACTTATCGGGCGGTACGGACGACCGACGCCCAGGTGGAAGCGGAGCTGCACACGCTGGCGGACATGGTGGCAGAGGCGCTGGCGCGCAAGCAAAAGCACGGCAAAACCGTGGTGCTCAAGGTGCGCGACGCGGATTTCAACACATTGACGCGGCGGGTGAGCCTGCCACAGTATCTCAGTTCTGCGGCAGATATTTTTGTCCAGGCCTGGCGCTTGTGGGAGCAGGTGCGTGGGGACGACATCGCGATCCGGCTGTTGGGAATCACCATCACCAACTTGGATCCGCAACAATTTGAAAACTTGGATCTCCCGCTGTGATTAGTACAGCGCCGAGATGTGTTATACTAAGCTCAACAACAACGTGAGGTAAGATAATGGCGACGAAACATGAACAGATCCTACAATACATCGGTAATCTAGCGGTCGGCACCAAGATCTCCGTCCGCTCGATTGCAAAACAGCAACAGGTCTCAGAAGGAACGGCCTATCGGGCCATCAAAGAGGCTGAAACCACCGGCTTGGTGTCGACCATTGAACGGGTCGGGACGATTCGGATCGAACAAAAGCCGATCAATAACATCGATTCCTTGACCTTCAAGGCGTTGTTGAAGCTGATCGACGGCAAGGTCCTCGGAGGATCCGCCGGGCTGGCCAAACAACTCGACAAGTTCGTGATCGGGGCGATGACGCCAGACGAGATGATCCGCTACATCACCCCGAACTCCTTGATGATCATTGGTAACCGTGAAGATGCCCAGAAGCTCGCGCTGCAAAACGGCGCCGCGGTATTGATCACTGGGGGCTTTATGACCTCGGATGCGGTCATCGCCAAGGCCAACGCGGCCAACCTGCCGGTCATGCAAACCAGCTATGATACCTTCACAGTGGCGACGATGATCAACCGGGCGCTGTCTGATCAGGCGATCAAACAAGACATCATGACCGTTGCGGCGATCTATTCACCGCTCAGCAAGGTGCAAACCGCGCTGCCAGACGGCACAGTGGCTGATTTCACCCGCATGCGCGGCGATCGCAACGATTTTTCCTTGCCGGTCGTGACGGCTTCTGGACGCCTGGTCGGGATGGTGTCAGATTCCGACGTGCAAGGCAAAAAGGCGACGACGCCGCTGGAGCGCGTGATGCGCAAAGATCCGCTGACGGTCAAGCCTTATCTGTCCGTGACGACCGTCGGCCACACCATGCAAGGCAACGGCCTGAAGGTGTTGCCGGTGGTTGATGATTCTTGGCAACTGCTTGGGATCGTGACGCGTCACAGCGTGTTTGCCAGCATGGCCGACCTTTCCCACAGCAAAGACGCGGCGACTTTCGCCGATCAAGTTGCCGGGCAGATGACCTTGGTCGAGTCGACCAAGATCGACGCGGCCGATTATCGCCTGCACACGACGCCGATCATGACCAACCAACTCGGGACGCTGGCTTTTGGGGTGTTGAACGAAGCCGTCAACGCGGCGGCCACCGGCTTTTTGAACCGGGCCGGCCGGCGCAACGTGTTGATCGCGCAGGAATCGTTGCACACCTTCCGGCCGATCCAGCTGGAAACCACGGTGAATATTCACGTGCGGCCGCTTGAGATGACCCGCCACGAAGCCACCTTGGATATCGAGTTACAAACAGATGGCTTGCCGGTTGCCAAGGCCCTTGTCACTTGCCAATTATTGGAGCGTAATTAAGATGTGTTTAGATGAAATTATTGCTAAGATTCAAGCCTATGACACGATCATCATTCATCGCCATGTCAATCCGGATCCTGATGCTTTAGGCTCACAAGGGGGCCTAGGGGCTGCGATCCGCGCGGCGTATCCAGCCAAGCGGGTGTTGCTCGCCGGCGGGGATGTCGGCAACCTCGCGTGGTTGAACCAGATGGATACCGTGGCTGACAGCGATTATGCCGACGCCTTGGTGATTGCGGTCGACACCGCGGATACGCCGCGGGTGTCAGACGAGCGGTTTGCCAGCGGGAAATATCTGATCAAAATCGACCACCATCCCAACGACGACGCGTATGGCGACTTGCGTTGGGTGGTGCCGGAAGCCAGCTCGACTTCCGAGCTGATTTATGACCTGATCCAACACGCCAACGGCAAGCTCGGCTTCAACGCAGAAGTCGCCCGTCTGTTGTACGCCGGCATCGTCGGCGACACCGGCCGTTTCTTGTTCAACAACACCAGCCCGCACACCTTGCAGGTGGCCGCAGCGCTGATCCAAGAAGACTTCGACCCCACGGCGTTGAACAACCGCATGAACCAAATCACCTTCGCCCAGGCGAAGTTGCAAGGCTATGTGTTCAATCACCTGGAGATCTCCCCTGAAGGCGCCGGTAGCGTGTTGATCCCGCTGGCGACGGTCAAGGAACTGGGGCTGACCAGCGACCAGGTCCACGCTGCTGTCGGCACGCCGGGACGGCTGGGTGAAGTCGTAGCTTGGGTGATTTTTGTCGAACAAGCAGACGGCCCGTACCGCGTCAACTTGCGTTCCAAGGGCCCGATCATCAATGAACTGGCAAAAGCCCATAACGGCGGCGGGCATCCGCTTGCCAGTGGCGCCAAAGCCAAAGATCAAGCGGAGATTGCAGCCATCAAGGCTGAACTCACCGCCTTAGTTGCAAAAGACCACGCGTGAAGCGAGCGACGTCGCCCACGCATCGAGGAGAGAATGAATGTCTACATTTAAGCAATACGCGTTGAGCGCCGGGGTGATCCAGGGGCTTGAGGCGATGCACATCACGGAACCGACCGCGATCCAAGAAAAAGTGATTCCTGCCGTTTTACGCGGGGAATCCGTGATCGGCCAAAGCCAAACCGGCTCTGGGAAAACGCACGCCTTTTTGGTGCCGATCTTAGAACGGATCGATCCTAGCTTAGATACCGTGCAAGCGGTGATTACCGCGCCTAGCCGCGAGCTTGCCACCCAGATCTACACCGTGGCGACAACGCTGGCCCAGGCGATGCCCGAAGTCCGGATCCACAATTATGTGGGTGGGACAGATAAGGCCAAGCAGGTCGAAAAACTCAAGCATCAACAGCCCCATCTGGTGATCGGGACCCCGGGGCGGATCCTGGATCTGATCCGTTCTGATGCGTTGGCTGCCCACACGGCAGAGACGTTTGTCGTCGACGAAGCCGACATGACGCTGGATATGGGCTTCTTGTCTGCCGTTGACAGCATCGCGGCCACCTTCCCGAAGAACCTGCAGATGCTGGTCTTTTCAGCTACGATCCCGCAAAAGTTGCAGCCATTTTTGAAAAAATACATGGCTAACCCGACGATCATCGAGATCAAGCCGCAAAGCGTCATCGCCGACACCGTCGACAACTGGCTGATCGCCGCCAAAGGGCGCGACAAAAACCAGCTGATCTATCAATTGCTGACGATCGGGCAGCCGTTTTTGGTGCTGATTTTTGCTAACACCAAACACAGCGTCGATCACATTCACCAATACCTGGTCGATCAAGGGCTGGAAGTCGCTAAGATCCACGGCGGCATCCCGCCGCGCGAACGCAAGCGCGTGATGAAAGAGGTCGCCGCGCTGAAGTATCAATTCGTTGTCGCCACCGATCTGGCGGCACGCGGGATCGATATCAAAGGCGTCTCGCATGTCATTAACGCTGAGTTGCCTAACGACAACGAATTCTTCATTCACCGGGTCGGCCGGACCGGGCGCAACGGCATGAAGGGTATCGCCATCACCTTGTACACCCCAGGGCAAGAAGAGAAGATCGCAGAACTCGAACACCTCGGGATCCATTTTGCCCCGAAGGCCATTAAAAACGGCGAGATCGTGGATTCCTACGACCGTAACCGGCGTGTGACCCGCAAAGCCAAAGAAGATCCACGTAGCCTGAAGATCCGCGGCATGGCGGCTAAAGAAGCCAAAAAGCACATGCCAGGCTACAAGAAGAAGATCAAAAAAGCCGAGGACAAGGAACGCTGGTTCAACAACCGCGTGAAGAAACGCGAACAGCTGCGCGCCTCACGCAAAGCGAAAAAGAATAAGTAAGAGCGGAACCGAGCGCATTTAGGGGCGTGGGTAAGACAGCGTGACGCGGTACGGCAAAGCCGTATCGTGGTGCGATGACTTAGCCGCAGCCCCGTTGCTCGGCGTAGCTTGATAAGTAAGAGCGGAACCAGGCGTACTTAGGCATGGGTGCAAGTCTGCTTGGGTGCGTGATGGCTTTGCCATCGCGTGACCGAGAAGGCTTACACGCAATGCCGTTGCCTGGTGTAGCTTGATAAAGTAAGAGCGGAACCGAGCGGGTTTAGGGCTGTGTGTAAGCGAGTCTGGGCGCGTGATGGCTTTGCCGTCGCGTGACCAGAATTGCTTACACGCAAGCCCGTTGCCTGGCGAAGCTTGATAAGTCAGTGCGCAGTCGTAGGTCGCAACCAAAAACGGAGGCAAATCGATGGTCAATACAGAGTTGTTGTTGCCGGAGTGGTCGGGCTTGAAGCCTGATCGGCGGCGGTTTATCTTTGAACAGCTGACGCGGTATTTTCTGAGTCCTTTGTTGTCGGTAGATACACTGAAGCCGGTGAGTGTTGACTATTTCGGCCAGACGCTCAACACGTTTGACGCGCTGATCGGCGGTGAGTGGTTGCGGTTCATTCCCGGCCAACAAGACGTGACGCTCGGGGTCGATCCGCAAGCGTCAACGGTTGCCGGGGTGCTGGCCAAACTGCCGGCAGGGAAATTCAGCCCCAAGCGGACGGTGATGATCCCGCCGATGCTGGTCGCGCGACAAACCGTACCGGTACAAGAAGAGGTGATCGGGCAGATCAACCTGTTGACGCAGGTGTTCAAGGGCAATCATTTTGCCTATGTGCCTTATAAGCCAACGGTGTTGTCGCTGTTGCGGCCGCAAGTCACCAGTGTCGACCCGACGGCCCAACCGACATGGGCGCCGGTGTTAAGTAGCGGCCAGGTGATTTTGCGCCAGGCCAGTGCGCATCATTATCAGGTACGCCTGCGCCATGATTGGGACGCTAAGGCGCTCCAAAAAGCGCTCGGCGGGTTTGGTTTCACGCTGGCTAACGAAGACCAATACGAGTATTTGCAAGGTGGTGGCCTGCCGCAACTGTTTCCGTGGGGGAATCAGCTGCTCGAGCCGCTACCGGCCTACCTCCCGAATCGCTTCGGGCTGACGATCTCGACCAAGGAAACGCGGCCGGAGTTGCTGCTGACCGCACCGGACAAGCGCGACGAATCGCCGTTGAGTTGGGCGCCGGCTTACCGGGCCCAACAAGCGGCCGCGTTCGACGCGCATGTCTATCGCAAGGTCGCCGTCGTCAGTTTGGATTAAGCTCTCAAAACATCGTCGGCAAAGACGGTGTTTTTTTATTGCGCCGGCCGGCGGGTGAATTGACGTTGACACGCCTTGTTCGGATTCGTATAATTAGCAATCGTTAGGACATGCTAGACGTTCGGCTAACCATACAGAAAGCGACGTGTTGTTGAGAAGTCGCGGCCCGCACGGACTGGTGCTCCCTGATGCATAACTGAACACGTTAATGAAGAGGTAAACGATGAACATCGTTGCAAACAAGGTGGTACCGCGCGCAAGCGTCCTTGAATTGCAGCGGTGTTTTTATTGTTGCAAAAGCATCGGGGTACCACGCATCGTTATCAAGATCGTTTTATATAGGAGGAAACCATGAAACAATTATCCAGTGCCGAGATCCGGCAGATGTTTCTCGACTTTTTCAAATCCAAGGGCCACGCGGTGGAACCTTCCGCTAGCCTGATCCCGGTCGATGACCCGACCTTGTTGTGGATCAACTCCGGGGTGGCAACGCTGAAGAAGTATTTCGACGGCTCTGTTGTGCCGAAGAACCCTCGGATCACCAACGCCCAGAAATCCATCCGGACCAACGATATCGAAAACGTCGGCAAAACCGCGCGGCACCTGACCTTTTTTGAAATGCTCGGGAACTTCTCGGTCGGCGATTACTTCAAAGAAGAAGTGATTCCGTGGGCTTGGGAATTCTTGACGTCTGACAAGTGGCTGGGGCTGGATAAAGACAAGCTGTACGTCACGGTTTACCCCAAGGACACCGAGGCTCGCCGCATCTGGCATGAAGTCGTCGGCTTGGCCGACGAGCGGATCTTCGACGTCGAAGACAACTTCTGGGATATCGGCGAAGGCCCTTGTGGCCCGGACTCCGAGATCTTCTTTGATCGCGGCCAAAGCTTCAACGACATCGCCGAAGACGATCCGGAAAACTATCCTGGCGGCGAAAACGAACGCTACGAAGAAATCTGGAACCTGGTCTTTTCTGAATTCAATCACCTGCCAGACGGCCGTTACGTTGAACAGCCGCACAAAAACATTGATACCGGGATGGGTTTGGAACGGTTGGTTTCGGTCATCCAAGGTACCCGTACGAACTTCGAAACCGACTTGTTCATGCCGATCATCGAAAAAACCGAGACCTTGTCTGCCGGCAAGAAGTACAACGCCAACGCCAAAGACGATGTGTCGTTCAAGATCATCGCAGACCACGCCCGCACGGTCACGTTTGCGATCGGCGATGGCGCCTTGCCGTCTAACGAAGGCCGCGGCTACGTGCTGCGCCGCCTGATCCGGCGCGCCGTGTTGAACGGCAAGAAGCTGGGCATCGAAGCCGACTTCTTGTATCAGCTGGTGCCAGTCGTTGGCGAGATCATGAAGAGCTACTACCCAGAAGTCTTGCAGAACCAAGAATTCATCCAAAAGGTCATCCGTTCTGAAGAAGCCCGCTTCCGCGAAACCCTCGATGCCGGCGTCGCCTTGCTCAACCAGACGATCGCCGACCTCAAGCACAACGGTGAAACTGTTGTGCCTGGCGCCACGGCCTTCAAACTATTTGATACCTTCGGCTTCCCAGTCGAAATGACCCAAGAGCTCGCTGAAGACGACGGCTTGACCGTCGATATGGACGGCTACAAGGCCAACATGCAGGCGCAGCGCGAACGCGCCCGGGCCGCGCGTGGGGATGCGCAATCCATGGGCAGCCAAGACAAGCTGTTGATGGGCATCGAAACGCCAAGTCAATTCACCGGCTGGACTGACACCGAAGACCAGGCGGTGTTGAAAGACCTGATCGTCGACGACGCCTTGGTCGATCAAGCAACCGCCGGCGTGGCGCAGCTGATTTTCGACCAGACCCCGTTTTATGCTGAGATGGGTGGCCAAGTCGCCGACCACGGCGAGATCGTTGCCGATGACGGCGCGGTCGTTGCCAAAGTCACCGATGTGCAACACGCCCCGAACGGTCAAAACCTCCACACCGTCGACGTCGAAGGCACGCTGAAAAAAGGCGTCACCTACACACTGAAGGTGGACTTAGAGCGGCGCAAGAAGGTCTCCATGAACCACACCGCAACGCATTTGCTGGACACGGCGCTGCGGCTGGTCTTAGGCGACCACACGCATCAGGCCGGGTCGTTGGTCGAACCCGACTACCTGCGGTTTGACTTCACCAACTTCGGGCAAGTGACCGATGCGCAACTGGCCCAGATCGAAAAGATCGTCAACACCCAGATCTGGCGCGCTTTGCCGATCACGTGGAAAGAGATGCCGCTGGAAGACGCCAAAAAAGAAGGCGCCATCGCGATGTTTGGCGACAAGTATGGCGACACGGTGCGGGTCGTGACGATCGGCGACTTCAACAAGGAATTCGATGGCGGCACCCATCCGGATAACACCAGCGCCTTAGGTCTGTTCAAGATCACCGGCGAAAGCGGGATCGGGGCCGGCGTTCGGCGGATCGAAGCCGTGACGTCTAAAGAAGCCTTCGAATACCTCAACCATCAAGAAAGCCTGCTGAACGCGGTCGCTGCCGCGGTCAAGAGCGAGCAGCTGGATTCGGTTCCGGCCAAGGTCCAAAGCATTCAAGCAGAACTCAAGGCCAGCCAAAAGCAAGTCGAGGCTTTGCAAGCCAAGTTGGCCGCGCAAGCCGCCAGCGGGTTGTTCGATTCCGCCGAACAAGTTGGCGATTACACCTTGATCAAGGCCGAGCTGAAGGTCGCAGGGATGAACGAGCTGCGCCAGTTGGCCGATCAATGGAAAGAAAAAGGTTCCTCTGATGTTTTGGTCTTGGCGACCGAAGCCAAAGGCAAGGCCAACTTGTTGGCCGCCGTCAGCAAAGCCGCCATGCAAAAAGGCATCAAAGCCGGCGACATCATCAAAGCCATCGCGCCTAAAGTGCAAGGCGGCGGCGGTGGCCGGCCAGATATGGCCCAAGCCGGCGGCAAGAATCCGGCTGGCATCAAAGACGCGTTGGCAGAAGCCGTCAACGTGTTGGCGGCCAAGTAAGTCGGCACGCGAGTTGACCTTGATAACGCTTGCGAAATCAGTGCGGGACGATTGTACTTTGCCGATTTTTCAAGTAGAATGATAGGTGAACTTGGACAGAATAGAGGTGTTAGGAATGAGCACATTAGATCAAACCGTCCACTTTGATTTTCACGATAACGACCCGAAGAACGTTCACGAAACATTAGAAACCGTTTATAACTCACTTGAGGAAAAAGGGTATAACCCGATCAACCAGATCGTGGGTTACTTGATCTCAGGCGATCCGGCGTATATTCCGCGGTATAAAGATGCCCGTAACCTAATTCGGAAGCACGAGCGTGACGAGATCATCGAGGAGCTTGTTCGTAACTATCTGGGCAAGGTGAAAGACTGATGCGCCTGATGGGACTTGATGTGGGTTCTCGCACGGTCGGTGTGGCCATCAGCGATCCTTTTGGCTGGACGGCACAAGGCCTTGAGATCATCCGGATCAACGAAGATAAGGGGCAATTCGGCCTCGATCGCGTCGGCGAAATCGTGCAACAATACGAAGTCACAGGCTTCGTGTGTGGCTTGCCGAAGAATATGAACAATACCTTGGGTCCGCGTGCGGAAAAGTCTCAAGAATATGGTAAGATGCTTGAAGAACGTTTTGGCTTGCCTGTCGACTTTACCGACGAGCGGTTGACCACGGTGGAAGCATCGCGAATGCTGATCGAAGAAGCCGATGCCAGCCGCAAGCGTCAAAAGCAAGTGATCGACAAGCTTGCCGCGCAGATGATCCTACAGAACTATCTTGACCAACACGGCCGTTTGACCAAAGGCTAAGACGACACGATGCGTGGCCAACACGCAGCTAAGGAGGCAATTATGGCAGATCAAGAGAACGTCCACCCAGGCGACGATGAACAACTGATCACCCTGGTCGATGACAAGGGTAACGAAGAATTATACCAAGTCTTGTTCACCTTTGATTCTGAAGATTACGGTAAGAGTTACGTTTTGCTTTATCCGCAAAGCGCAAGCGACGACGAAGAAGTCGAGATCCAAGCCTTCTCCTTCACGCCAGATGCCAACGGCGATGCCAGCCAAGGCGACTTATACCCGATCGAAGACGATGACGAATGGGACATGGTCGAAGAGGTATTGAATACCTTCTTGGATGACGAAGACGCTGAATAATCACCAATTGAATGATTAGGCTGAGACCATGATGGTTTTGGCCGCCACACGAGCACCTCTGTGACCTGACCACTTTGGTTGGGAGACAGAGGCGTTTGTGCGTTTAGGGCATGACGCCTGCAGGCTCGGCGGTGCTTTTGCATTCCAGATTTTCATGGTAGAATGAGTTGGTATAGCATAAGGAGGCTGGGCAATTTGGCAGAACAAAAGCGGCGTTTCAAAGCCGAGATAGCAGGGAAAACCTACACGATCATCGGTCCTGGAACGCCCGAGCACTTCCAAGCAACGACCGCGTTACTTAACAATCAGCTTGCCCAGATTCAAAAGCTTGCGCCAGAATTGTCGCTGCAAGACGCGGCGGTGTTATTGGCTTTTAACGCCGTCTCCGATCAGGTCAAGGCGCAGGCGGCTCAATTGGCAAAAGAACAAGAGGACAAGTAATGTTATCGTTGATCGTTATCGTCGCCTTGGCATATTATTGCTATTCAGGCGCGCGGCGGGGAATGTGGCTACAGCTCATCCATGTCGTCGGGTACATTCTCAGTTTAGGCTTGGCATGGCTCACCTATAAGCCGTTGAGCGCCTTCATGACGCAGTGGGTGCCGTATCCAAGTGCGACTGAGCAGAGTAAATTCGTTTTTTTCACCCATCAAGTCGGGTTGACGTTGGATAGTGCGTTTTATCGCGGCGTCGCGTTTGTGTTCGTGCTGGCGCTAGGCTGGCTGGCAACGCGCTTTGTCGCGATGTGGTTCCACGATCTGACCTACAAGACCGCAGATGACCGCCTGAGCAAGTGGCTCGGCGGGGCGATGAATTTTCTCATGGGGTACCTGTTTATCTTCTTGATCTTGTATCTGCTCGCCTTGATCCCGGTCACAGGCATCCAAGATATGTTGGCAAATTCCGCGGTTGCTGGCGCGATCGTGCGGTTTACCCCAGGGTTGACGGCCTTGTTCACACATCTGTGGATCGTGGCGTAATCATGATGATAACGGCGAATCGACGGTGATTATCCCGCGATTTCGCCGTTTCTTTTGTGCCAACGGAATAATGGAGGAAACATGAACAGTAAAATTCTGACCACCTTGGAGTACGGCAAGATCCGCTCGGTGCTTCAAGGACTGGTGAATACCGCGGCCGGCGGCGAGCTGGTCGCCAAGCTGCAACCCAGCAGCGACCCTGAATGGGTGCAAAACGCGCTGGATGAAACCGCAGACGGGGCGTCGATCCTGCGCCTGGCCGGCGGCATTCCGGTGCCGCAGCTGGACAATATCAACTCGGCGCTGCGGCGCGTCGACATCGGCGCGATGCTCAACGGGCGCGAGCTGGCCCACCTCGGCCGCGTGCTGCGCACCGTCAGCGCCGTCGATAAGTTTTTGAATGACCTCAACGAGCGCCTGGAATTGCGGCGAGTGTATGATCTGCAAAAGCAGCTCACCGCCTTGCCGGCCCTCGAACGGCGCTTGAACACCGCCGTGGATGAAGACGGACAGCTGACCGATGAAGCCAGCCCGGAACTCCATGGCATCCGCCAGGCGATCAAGCGTCTGGAAGGCGAGATCCGCTCGCGGATGGAAAACTACACCCACGGCAACTCCAGCAAGTACCTGTCTGATCCGATCATCACCATCCGCGACGACCGCTATGTGATCCCGGTCAAGGCCGAGTATCGCGGCCAGTTCGGCGGGGTCGTCCACGACCAGTCGGCTTCCGGGCAGACGCTGTTCATCGAACCGCAAGCAATCGTCGAGATGAACAACCGCCTGCGCCAGGCACAACTGGAAGAACAAGCCGAAATCGAGCGGCTGCTGGCAGCGTTGACCGGTGAAGTGGCGCCTTACACGCGCGAGTTGAGCGCCAACAACCAAGTGCTCGGCCATTTTGACTTCATCAACGCCAAGGCCAAATACGCCAAGCAACTCAAGGCCACCGAGCCTGACGTCAGCGCCGCCAACCATGTCGACTTGATCCAGGCCCGCCATCCGCTGATCGATCCGCACAAGGTCGTGCCTAACACGATCACGATCGGGGCAGATTATCAGGCCATCGTCGTCACCGGCCCGAACACCGGTGGGAAAACAATCACGCTCAAAACGCTGGGCCTGTTGCAGCTGATGGGCCAGTCCGGGCTGTTTATCCCAGCCGATGCTGGCTCTGTCATCGGCGTGTACTCGAATGTTTTTGCCGACATCGGTGATGAACAGTCGATCGAACAAAGCCTGTCGACGTTCAGCTCGCACATGAAAACGATCGTCGGGATCTTGGATGCGATGGATGACCACGCACTGGTCTTGTTCGATGAACTCGGTGCCGGCACCGATCCGCAAGAAGGGGCGGCCCTGGCGATCGCGATCCTCGATGCCGTCGGCGCGTCTGGTGCCCATGTGGTGGCGTCGACCCATTATCCGGAGCTGAAGCTTTACGGCTACAACACCCCGGGGACGATCAACGCCTCGATGGAATTCGATTCCGCGACCCTGCAGCCGACCTACCGGCTTTTGATCGGGGTGCCGGGACGCTCTAACGCGTTTGATATCTCGCAGCGCTTGGGATTGGATCCAACGATCGTCAGCGCGGCCAAGAGCTTGATCAACGATGACTCCCATGACCTCAACAACATGATCTCTGATCTGGAATCGCAGCGCAAAGCCGCAGAAACCGAGTATCTGGAAACCCGCCGGCAACTCGACGAAGCCCAGAAGCTGCACGATGATCTGCGCAAGGCCTACGAAGAATTCTTCACCGAGCGCGAACGCCAGCTGGACAAGGCCAAAGATGACGCCAACTTGATCGTCGATAAGGCCCAGAAGAAGGCCGACAAGATCATCAAGAACCTGCGCCAGATGCAGATGGAAAACCAAGGTAACGTCAAAGAAAATCGTCTGATCGAAGCCAAGACCGAGCTGAAGAACCTCCATCAAGAAAAGGCCCAACCGAAAAACCGCATCTTGCGCCAGGCCAAAAACAAACAGGCCTTGCACCGCGGCGATTCCGTGAAGGTGCTGTCTTATGATCAAACCGGTGAGCTGCTCAAGCAAGTCGACGACAAGCATTGGGAAGTCCAGATGGGCATCATCCGCATGAAAGTCGCGACCAAAGAATTGCAGAAGGTCCAAGCGGAAAAGCCGCAAGAACCCAAGCGCCGCGTGACCGTCGTCAAAGGCGCCACCGGCCCGGGCACGAAGCTCGATCTGCGCGGCCAGCGCTATGAAGAGGCGATGACCAACCTCGATCAATATATCGATGCCGCCTTGTTGGCCGGCTATGCCCAAGTGACGATCGTCCATGGCCTGGGGACCGGCGCGATCCGCAACGGCGTCACGCAGTATCTGCAACGCAATCGCCAGGTCAAAAAATTCGGCTTTGCCCCGCAAAACGCCGGTGGCTCAGGCGCGACGATCGTGCAGTTCAAGTAGCCAATTTAGATTGTTAGCAATCGAGTGGCATTCCGCACGCCAACGTGGTATGATGTAGTTACAAAAAGTAAGAGGAGGAACTCTCAATGGTTCAAGCAGTTACCGATCAGAATTTTGAAACCGAGACCGCAACCGGCGTGACGCTCACCGATTTTTGGGCGACATGGTGTGGTCCTTGTAAGATGCAAAGCCCCGTTGTTGATGCCTTAGAAAGCAGCCGTGACGATGTGAAGTTCGTGAAGATGGATGTCGACGCGAACCCGAACACCCCACAATCTTTCGGCATCATGGCGATCCCGACCTTGCTGGTTAAAAAAGATGGCGACGTGGTCGAAAAGATTGTCGGCTATCACACCAAGGATCAACTCAACGAGATTCTCGATAAGTACACCAAGTAACAAACTTAATCAGCCCTGTTGACAACCTGTCGACAGGGCTTTTTTTGTGGGTGAATAACACAACGGTAGTCATTTAATCACACGAATATTCGGTTAAATGACATTAAGACTCGAAGGCGACCGGTTAATTGCCGCGTACAGGCATTAGGAACATACTGGCTTTTTTAATTAAAATGCCATCTGTGTCTCGAAATTACGTATTCGCACGCGGGACGTTGATATGCGTTGCAAGTAATCAGAGATGTTTTTACAAAATATTACTAATTCAAAAATAACATAGCTTTTTTCTTGTATATGATATTCGCATTAAAATATATCTAATATAATTTTTGTCATGAGCTGTTCATTGATGATCAAGGGGTAGATCCTTTTTACCCGCTCATAACTGGTGTGATTTTATATACGAGGAGGGTTTTTGAATGTTTGGAAAGGGTAAGCGAAGTGGTACCTTGCGCTTAGAAACCGATCGTAAGCAAAGGTACAAGATGTACAAATCAGGAAAAATGTGGGCAATCGCCGGATTGGTAACCACATATTTTACTGTGTTGGCAATCGGCCAAGGCAATCTTGTTCATGCGGACACGAATTCTTCTTCACAAATCAGCGTGAGCCAGGTTCTACAGGCCACACAGGCGAGTGGCCAAGCCGCGACACCTGCGGCTGCAAGCCAAGAGACACCAGCGGCAACCACAACCCAACAATCCGCGCCTGCAGCCGCAGCGACAACGCAAGCGGCACCTGCACAACAAGCACCAGCCGCACAGCAGGTCAACGGTGCGCCTAAGAGCGATCCTGTGGCACCGACGCTGGCTCAGCCGACCAAGACGTTCCAAGATGGCAAGGCCATCTTGGAAGGAAGCGCAGAAGCAGGTGCCACAATCACCGCAGAGGCTAATGGTCAAGAAGAAGGTAGTACGACCGTCACCTCAACGGGTACTTATCGCATCACGGTTAAAGCTGGCGAACAGGTGACATTAACGGAAACAACCGTCGATGGCCAAACTGCCACTGTCACCGTTGATATTCCAGCCGCACCAGCAGCTGATCAGCCTAACACCAATCCTGACGACTTGAACGCCACCACCACTGATGCCACTGGTGGGGTCAAAGATCAGCTGAACAATGGTGGCGGTTTGGCGCAAGGGGCGCTGTTTAACGATACCGCCCAAGGTGCTGATAACACGGCCACTCCGAACTTAGGGGACCAAAAGACGGCTGAAGCCGCCGTAACGGCAGCTAACAAGCAAGAAGCCGAAAAGAAAGACTCCGGTTACGTGAAGACCGCCTCTAGCGAAGAGCAGGACCCGGCTAACAACGACGACTGGGATGAAGGCATCATCACGGTCGACGGGACGGTTGTCAGCGGGCCTGTGCCAAAGCCTGCGACCGATTTTTACAGTAACCAGGGTGCACTGTCTTCAGCATACACAGATCATGACATGGATGGCACCGAAACGATCGTTGATACGCCGCGTTTTGTCGATCTGCATTCACAGATCAGCAACACCGGGATCGCCGGGCGCTTGATCGGTGGCGATACGGCGAACTCCGCGGTCTTCAAAGTTGCGGAAGATTTACGCGATCTGAAGGTTGGAACATGGACCGTGGTTTCTGTTTCTAACGCCGGCGTCACCGTGCGCAACGATAATACCGGTGAATTTTATGCGATCACCGATAACAGCAACAACACCACGACGCTGAAAGTCGGCGATAAGATCGACGGCAAAGCGGTTGTTCATACCCTCTATACTGGGGGCATCATTGAAAATGTCTCTGATTTCATCACGACCACCATTGGCCAATTGCTTACTGTTCCAGAACAGATCGCCAATGCAGCAGCTTCAGGTGTCGGTGGCGTTTTGGCCAGCGCAATGCAAACGGTTACTAAAGATGATGCCTACGCTGAAGGCTTGGCTGCGGCTAAAGCTGCGGTTGACAACGACGTCGCGATGGAACATTACTTGATGGATAATGGGGTGCGAATCAGTACGCTTGAAGACGTCAAGCAAGAAGGCAATGTGCTGACCGTAACCAATGATACTAACGCTGCCGATGCGATCGGTAACATGGTATCCGGCTTCTTCCAAGGTTGGGTCAACGATATCAAAGACTATGGCTTGGCTTTCTTTGGATTATTGCCGGGTGATGACGGTAGCACAGCACTGGGTAAAATTCCGCTAGTCGGATCGGTTGCGGAAGGCATGGCTAAGCCAATGTTAGACGGTATTTTGAAGGGCATTGATGACCTTCCCGTCAAGATTATTCAGGAAGTCAAGGATGCGCTTACGGGTGCTGTCGATACTGCAGGGGATGCTAGTTTTGGCGCTTCGCAAAGCGTCGTTGTGCCGATCAGCTTCAACGATCCCGACTTCAAGCAATCGATCTTGACCGAAGACATGGATCCGGCGTTTGCAGACGGTAAGTTCAAGGCAGAAACAATCGGCGTCAGTGCCAACCTTTTCCGGCAAACCGATGACACCACGCCTGATTACACCACCTCGACCACGATTGCATACCAAATCGTCAATAAGACGGCTTTGGATCAATACGTGACTGAGATTCAAAAAGATCCAGCACTGACCACCAAGGCTGGCGATGATTTGCAGACGGCGCTTTATATCTTACAAGATCAAGATCCAGCTACCGAGGGCAAGAGTGCCAAGACTGCATCGCAAAAAGATGTTGATGGCATCGTCAAGAAACTGGAAGATAAACTAGAAACAGTTCCTGAACTGACTTCAGCAGACATCACCGGAGACGCTACCAAGGGCTACACGGTTACCGGCGAAGGAACCAAGGGTGCCGATGTCATGATCACTGATCCTGCGGGCAACATTGTCGGCCAGGGCAAGATCGGGGATGATGGTAAGTACTCAATACCAGTCGATGCATCCGTACCTGCTGGGACAATCTTGACAGTTACGCCAAGCCTCAAGGGGCTGACGAACGTGCCAGTAAGTGGGGAAACAAAGACGGTAACCGTACCAACGGTAGAGATGAAGTCTGAGACGCCAACTGACGTCACCGCAACAGGTCAAGAAGACGGCAGCACGGAAGTCACGGGTACAGGGACGCCAGGCGCCACTGTCGAAGTGAAGAATCCGGATGGCAAAGTGGTAGGGACAGGTACTGTCGGCGACGACGGTAAGTTCGATGTCACCGTGCCAAAGGACAAGGCAAAGCCAGGCGTTCCGCTGTCTGTGACCCAAACGGAACCAGGCAAGGATCCAAGCGACGCGACGACCGTAACTGTGACGGCGCCAGAACAGACGAAGTCTGAAACGCCAACCGGTGTCGCCGCAACAGGGCAAGAAGACGGCAGCACGGAAGTCACGGGTACAGGAACGCCAGGCGCCACTGTCGAAGTGAAGAATCCGGATGGCAAAGTGGTAGGAACTGGTACCGTTGGTGACGATGGTAAGTTCGATGTCACCGTGCCAAAAGACGATGCAAAACCAGGGGTTCCGCTGTCCGTGACCCAAACGGAACCAGGTAAGGATCCAAGCGACGCGACGACCGTAACTGTAACAACGCCAGAACAGACGAAGTCTGAAACACCAACCGGCGTTACCGCAACAGGTCAAGAAGACGGCAGCACGGAAGTCACGGGTACAGGGACGCCAGGCGCCACTGTCGAAGTGAAGAATCCGGATGGCAAAGTGGTAGGGACTGGTACCGTTGGTGACGATGGTA
>NZ_BAAIHN010000011.1:0-75160 GCF_054784775.1 Lacticaseibacillus boliensis | reverse complement strand
CGTGATGGTTTTCGTCGACTCAACCTTAGCATATAGGCGCACCCAATGGGTGAAACACCAAAGCAGCGCAGTCCCGTGTGAATCATGGGATTGCGCTGCTTTTTTGAAATTCTATGAATAATCCAGGCTACAAAAAATTATTTATAGGAATTGGTAGGCAACTAGCTGATTATGTGTGCGGTTAGCATTCGTATATTTGCTGGGTTGTTGAAAATGTCCAGACAGTTCACGCCATTTTTTAAACAAGATTTTTATATATGTTGACTAAAATTTCGATATAGCCGGTGGTACGCTAATACCGTAATTGGGTGTTTCACAAGTTAATCCAGGGAGTGATTAGAATGCATACCAAGGCACATGAAAAGTTAATGCGTGCTACATATGAAGAAAAGAAGCATTTTAAGCTATACAAGTCCGGTCGCAATTGGACCATTGCTGGTCTGGCCTTGTTGTTCAGCGGTGTAATGCTGACCCAGCAGCCACAAACCACGCAAGCGGCCACCGTCGAAACCGATGATACCAACACTGTTACTGATGCTAACGCGGCAACAACAGCCAAGACCATGGTGCCGACACCGGCCACTGTGGCGACCATCGGAAATCAAACGCTCCAAAGCGGCGCCAAGCCAACTCTGCCGACAGTGACCATGGCTGCTGGTGAAAAGGCCCCGGCCTGGACGTTAGCAGATTTTGATTTTAGCCAAGTCGACACCAGCAAAGCGGGGACTTACGCGGTCTCGCTGTCTTCTGCTGGTCTGGCGGCGCTGCAAGCGGCCAACCCGACACAAAATGTGACCCAGGCAACGGTCAAATCAGGGCAGGTTGTGGTGGAAGCGGCGCAAGCAGACACGACAGCCGACACTACCAGTGAAGCAACGGCTAAGACGACAACTGCCGCAGACGCTGACACAACTCCGGCACAGGCTACAGATGCTAAACAGACAACCGATGCCACAACGCCGCAAGCGGCTACAGACACCACGGATACAACCAAAGCGACTGCAGCCACCAGTGACGACAAGCAACAAGCCGCTACGGCAAAATCGCAACCTGTCACGGCTGCAACCAAAGCGTCTGACACGCCAGCGGATGCAACGGCACAAACCGATCAAGCCACTGCTGATAAGGCGCAGTCGACGACACAAGTGGCAGACCAAAAGCAAGCACAGACACGAACTATGGTTGCTGCGACATCGCAAGCTTCTGATGATCTGAGCGACCCTAATGCTAGCGCGGCAGCAAATGATGCCGTGTCAGAAACAGATCCCACCAATAAAGTGAAACTGACCTTATCGACCAATAAGGTTGGCTATAAAACCGGTACTGATATGCTTATCGTCACGCTGGGGATGAACGTCAATGTCGGCGATAAGATCTCGATCACTTTGCCAACCGATAAGACGGTCATCGGCTGGGATAGCGCACAAGATTTCCCCGCTGGCACGGGTACTGGTGAGATGACGACTAACGCTGATGGCACGACGACCTACAACATTAATATCACCAGCAACTCGCAGATCACCCAAGAGCTGCGCTTGAAGATGCGTGACAACATCAATCGAGGTGCCGTTATCACGAATGCCGATATCGGCACCACCACCAAGCAAGTCACTTGGACGGTCAACGGCGTGAAACAAACGCCTTTGACGCTGACCCAAACCATTAATCCAACTGCCGATCCGCAAGCACCCGCGCGGCTGCATCCAGATGGGGCCGCAACTCCTGCAGTCGCCGCGAACTCACCGGTGGTGTATCAATTTGATCTGGGCTTATCCACAGGTTTATTTGATGATAAAACCGGCGGCAGTGTCACTCAGATCATTAATCGCAATGGCGCCACCATCACGATCCCTGCGCCAACTGATTTTGTCCTCGATGAAACGGCAACTGCCGCATATAACGGCTTGAACAATGGCACCACGATCACCCAGCCAGGCGGGCAAGGCGGCGATGTCGTGATCACAGTGCCGGCCAATGCAGCAGTAGCATATAACGGCTCGGGAGTGCCATTACCATATTGGTTAGTCGGTGAGTATGACATGGCTGATCCAAGCGCCGACACACCTGTGGAAGCTGCTGGTCCCGCAGTGTATCAACAAACCATGGATGATGGGAAGGTATTGACTTTTACGGGCACGGACAAGTGGCATGATGTCATTGCACACACCGACACCGGCAATGCAGTCGCCACTGCCACGCTCAACACCTTCGGCAATAGCGGTTCGGCTCCTGATAAGCTGACATTAGATACGAATACCGACAATGACCCCGCCAGCCTTAGCAGCATGACATTTTCTGTCAATGCTGTGGCGCCGATCGCTGGTAGTCACTTTATCATCACGATCCCAGACGGGGTAGATGCCACTGGGATCAAGGTCCCTAATGCCGGTAATAACCGCAACACGTATATGCCGTCAACGACCAGTTACACGTATACCTTGACCATGGCTGATGGCACCACCCAAACCGGCACCGTCGCCCCAGGTGAAACGATCACGCGTCAAGGGACCAGTGCGATCCGCACAGCGGACTTGCAACCGGATGTGCTTGATGCTGGGGCCTTCACCACTCGCGATGAAGACAATACCCGCGACTTTTCGGTCATTGGCCACTTAGCCGCCAAATATGATGGCGGAGACGACGTCAAGGATGGAGATGTGTTGAAGTTCGACTATCGCTATGAAAACAGTGATGGCAGCTTTACGGAAAAACCAGCTCAAGAAACAGTCACCGCTGCGATTGCAACCGCTTTGGGATATAAACATCAAGATAATCAGAATCTTGGTGGAACCGGTTATGTCAGCTTGCAAATGGCTGGTAACAGTAATCAAACGACTGATTACATTTACGAACCCATCTTGTACTTCGTGATCCCGGCCAATGCTTCGATCAAAACAATCAATCATCCTGCATCAGATACAGTTGCGCCTAAGATCACGACCTATACGACCGCCGATGGCCGCACAGGGGTCAAATACGATTACACTGGCACCGGAGAGTATGTTAACACTTTGAACACGATGGGCCCAGAAAGCTACAAAATCGACTTGATCAATACTCCGGATACTACAATCAGCGATTCCTATGCAGATTTTTATATCACCAGCCCGACCACGCCATTGAACCAAACGGTCAAGGTCACAGAACCCAGTGACAAAACCCAAGCAACATTGCCTAACCTCGATCCTGAGACGCTTTTGTCCTTGACTGATGGCGATGCGAATGCCGTGCAAATGGGCCAAAGCCCATCCAGTTGGACGGTGGACTTAGCCAGTGCGCAAACCAGTGTCAGCTTAGCACAAGGGAATGAAAACCAAGAACCAATTACAGAAGCGAATGCAGAGGCACACGACGCAGATCATAAACTGATCTTCACCTACAACATTTTAAATACGACCAAAACACCAACCACAGACTCGGCCGCAGTCTTGAATTTACCAACAGCAGGGGATGCCCAAGGCTCGACCTTCACGTATGAACTGACCGGGCCAATCCACGTACCTGCCACCAGTAATGGTAGCGGGGCAGCCATCAATGCGACTGTTTTGTATTCCACCAGCGCCTATACGCCGCAAGCAAGTGATGAGTCTGCGCCAGTGCTTGATCAATTTGTGCCCGCGGATCAAATTACAGATTGGTCGCAAGTCCGTGCCGTATATGTTTATTTCGGTAGCGTTGTCGCAGGGGATGCCACTGGCCGGATCACCTTGACCGGGACCACCAAAGACTTCGTCGCGCAAGGTGGAGATGTTGGGTATCTCGATACGTTGACTTACATGAACAGCACGCCATTCAATGAAGCCAAAACCACGAAGATCACCTTTGACAGTGTCTCGAAAGTCACCGCAAAGCTTCATTATACCGACGATGAAGGCGTTGAACACAATATTGATTTGCCTGATCTGAACAAGCAAAACGCTGCTTTAATTGACGGCAAGGACAAGCTCAATTATCCAACCGAGTTAAGCGGACTGACCACCGCAGATCAAGCGCTGGTACCAGCGGATTACGTGCTTAAAGACGTCACCGTGCAAAATTCCACTGCAGATTATGGCGACCTGCCAAACGACGTTGCAGAAAATGGCAAAGTCTCTCAATACTATTTTGACGGGGATGTGATCGTCTACGAACTGGTTAAAAACGTCATCACGACCACGAAAAAAACCATCACTAAGACCATCCACTACGAAACTGAAAATGGCACGAAAATCGCAGAGGACTATACACCTTCGATCGAGATCACTGAAACTTATAATCCGGCAACCAATACGACGACAGATACTCCCACTGACGCAAAGCTTGGTTTCCAAGAACTTCCTCAAAAAGCGGGTTATAAAGCCACAACGATCCCTACTGAGGCTACCTCTGATACGCCAGTCATGTTTGCCAGCGACGATATTGATGTTACTGTCATCTATACAAAGGATGACCCAATCATCACCCACGATACGGTGAACAAGACGGTTCACTATGTTGATCAAGACGGCCACACGCTTGCCCCTGACTTCACAGATCAGGCCAGTTTCACTGAATCAACTGATGCAATCGATAATACGATCAAGACCGACAGCCCTGAAAGTGGCAAGCTCGGGCATCAAGACAATCCACCGATTGATGGGTATCATGTTGTGGCCAATCCAGTCGAAGCGACAACGGATCAAACCGTGAAGTTTGGTGACAAGGATATCGAAGTTACAGTTGTCTACGACAAGAATGCACCGAAGCAAGCGCTGGATACAGTCACCAAGACCGTGCACTATGTCGATCAAGATGGCCACACGCTTGCCCCAGATTACACCGATCAGGCTAATTTCACTGAATTAACGGATCCAGTGACTGGCGATAAGATCGATGGACCAGATAGTGCCAAGTTGGCTCATCAGACTAATCCACCGATTGGTGGTTACCATGTTGTGACCAACCCAGTCGAAGCGACAACGGATCAAACTGTGAAGTTTGGTGACAAGGATATCGAAGTTACAGTTGTCTACGACAAGAATGCGCCGAAGCAAGCGCTGGATACAGTCACCAAGACCGTGCACTATGTCGATCAAGATGGCCACACGCTTGCCCCAGATTACACCGATCAGGCTAATTTCACTGAATTAACGGATCCAGTGACTGGCGATAAGATCGATGGACCAGATAGTGCCAAGTTGGCTCATCAGACTAATCCACCGATTGGTGGTTACCATGTTGTGACCAACCCAGTCGAAGCGACAACGGATCAAACCGTGAAGTTTGGTGACAAGGATATCGAAGTCACGGTCGTCTACGACAAGAATGCGCCGAAGCAAGCGTTAGACACTGTCACCAAGATCATCCACTACGTGGATCAAGATGGGCATCGGCTCGCTAAAGACTTTACGGAACATGTTAACTTCACGCAGGTAACTGACCCAGTCACTGGCGATGTGACCTCTGGTCCAGAGAGTGCAGTCTTGGCTAAGAAGGCCAATCCAACCCTTGCCGGCTACCATGTGGTTGATAGTCCAATTGAAGCGACAACGGATCAAACCGTTAAGTTCGGTGACAAGGATATCGAAGTCACGGTCGTTTACGACAAGAATGCGCCGAAGCAAGCATTAGACACTGTCACCAAGACCATCCACTACGTGGATCAAGATGGGCATCAGCTCGCTAAAGACTTTACGGAACATGTTAACTTCACGCAGGTAACTGACCCAGTCACTGGCGATGTGACCTCTGGTCCAGAGAGTGCAGTCTTGGCTAAGAAGGCCAATCCAACCCTTGCCGGCTACCATGTGGTTGATAGTCCAATTGAAGCGACAACGGATCAAACCGTTAAGTTCGGTGACAAGGATATCGAAGTCACGGTCGTTTACGACAAGAATGCGCCGAAGCAAGCATTAGACACTGTCACCAAGACCATCCACTACGTGGATCAAGATGGGCATCAGCTCACTGATGACTTTACGGAACATGTTAACTTCACGCAGGTAACTGACCCAGTCACTGGCGATGTGACCTCTGGTCCAGAGAGTGCAGTCTTGGCTAAGAAGGCCAATCCAACCTTTGCCGGCTACCATGTGGTTGATAGTCCAATTGAAGCGACAACGGATCAAACCATTAAGTTCGGTGACAAGGATATCGAAGTCACAGTCGTTTACGACAAGAATGCGCCGAAGCAAGCGTTAGACACTGTCACCAAGACCATTCACTACGTGGATCAAGATGGCAACACACTTGCGCCTGACTTTACAGATCATGCCAACTTCACGGAATTGACAGATGCACTCACGGGCGCAAAGGCTTATGGGCCTGAATCCGCAACATTGAGTTACCAAGACAATCCAATCATTTCTGGATATCATGTCATCACAAGTCCAAAGGGTGCCACGGCTGATGAAACCGTTAAGTACGGTGACGCAGATCTCAACTACACGGTTGTCTATCAATTGAACGCGCCAGCACAACAGCTGGATACAGTCACCAAGACCGTGCACTACGTCGACATCGAAGGCAACCCGCTCGCGGCTGACTTTACAGATCATGCCAACTTCACGGAATTGACAGATGCCCTCACAGGGGCAAAGAGCTACGGCCCGACTTCCGCAACGTTAGGTTACCAAGACAATCCAGTCATCTCTGGATTGTCTTGGTAACGAGTCCGAAGGGTGCTACGGCTAATGAGACCGTTAAGTATGGCGACGCAGATCTCAGTTACACTGTTGTCTATCAAGTGAACGCGCCGGCACAACAACTGGATACAGTCACGAAGACAGTGCACTACGTTGACACCGAAGGCAACCCGCTCGTAGCTGACTTCACGGATCATGCCAACTTCACTGAGCTGACAGATGCCCTCACAGGAGCAAAGAGCTACGGCCCGGCCTCCGCAACGCTAGGTTATCAGGATAATCCAGTCATTTCTGGGTATCACATTGTCGCTAACCCAGCAGGTGCAACTGCCAATGAAACGGTCAAGTTTGGCGATGCAGATTTGACGTACACGGTCGTTTATGAAAAAGATGGAAGTAGCAATCCACCATCAACTCCAGGAGACGGAGGCACGACACCGTCAACACCAGAAGGCAACAACACCCCGTCTACTCCAGGAGACGGTGGCACGACACCATCAACACCGGAAGGCAACAATACGCCGTCCACCCCAGGAGACGGAGGCACGACACCGTCAACACCGGAAGGTAACAACACGCCGTCAACGCCAGATGATCACATCTCAACTGGTGATAACACACCTGGTCGTGTGAAGTTACCAAATACTGATGTCGATACCTCGACAGGCACCTCAACTGGTACAGCGACACCGACACCAACTGCACAAACGACTGGACAGATCAGACACCAGCTTCCTGCAACAGATGCTGGGAATACGATCGGCATGAAGACGACAGCGCAGCCAACAACTGACGTTCAAGGAAAGACGAGTCGCAACAAGCTTCCAAACACCGGCGACGAACACAGCAACCTATTGGCAATGCTGGGCATGAGTCTGGTGGCACTCTTCGGAGGCGCCATCAGCCGTCGCAAACGCAACTAGCACCACTGACACCAACCGATACGCTTAACGGCGTTTGGTTGGTGTTTTTTGATTGGGAACATGGCATAATAGGCGTGATAAGATCGAGAAAGCGGGGATCGCGATGCGCAACACTGATGAAGTCAATCGTGCCGTACTTGCTCAGTTACAGTTGACACCGGCACACAATTACCTATATTGCAGTGCGCAACAGCAAGGGTGGCGGCGATGGTTTACTCCCAGCGTGGGACTCATGAGCAATGTGTCTAAACACGTACCGCAGACGTTGTTGATGTTCAACGAGGCAACAATCATCGCCATTCGCCTGCACCCCAATGCAGAACCTGAAGTCACGACCTGGCAGCGAGCCGCCGTCAGTAAGTTTCAACTCACCGCAGGGTTCTATGAATTCGTGTTGACCTTCAACGCGGATGGCAAGCACCATCGGTTTTGGATCGATGCCAAGGGCTTCTGGGATGACGGCGTCACGGCCGCCAACTTGCAGACGCTGATCGCCAATGGTTTCTTCGCACGACTGCCGCGACGTGATAACGGCGCCGGCAATCGGCTATAATGGACTAACAAGGAGGAAGATTGATGACACAAGATGACTTACGCAAGCGCTTGACGCCGGAACAATATGCTGTCACCCAAGAAGGAGCGACAGAGCATCCATTCACCGGTATCTACGATGATTTCTGGGAGGCAGGCATCTATGTCGATGTCGTTTCCGGCGAGCCTTTGTTCTCCTCGCTGGATAAGTACGATGCAGGTTGCGGCTGGCCAAGTTTCACCAAACCGATCACTAAGCTAAAGGAAAAACGCGACCAGCGCTTTGGTATGGAACGCGTGGAAGTGCGCTCACAAGACGCTAACAGCCATCTCGGGCATGTTTTCACGGACGGGCCTCAGGAACAAGGCGGCTCGCGTTATTGCATCAACGCGGCGGCGTTGCGTTTCATTCCGGTCGCGGCGCTTGAAAAAGAAGGTTATGGGCAATTCGCTGATCTATTCGTGCAGTAGCAGTGGTATACTGCTAGCATTGACTTTCAGAAAGGACCTCACCCATGTATGAAATAGATCGCCTCATCCGCCGCCACCAGAACTGGAGCCGCTTCACCGCGGCAATATTTTACGCCATCTGCGTCGGCATCGCCTTGAACATGTTCTGGGAGCCGGCTGGCGTTTTTGCCAGCGGTGTGACCGGGGCGGCGCAGCTGTTGGCGACCATCGTGCGCAAGTGGTTCGACTTCGCGACGCCGATCGCGGGGTTGCGGACGACAGATCTGTTGAACACCGGTACGTTGCTGTTTCTGTTGAACGTGCCGCTGTTTGTGATCGCGTGGCGCAAGATCGGCCATCACTTCACGATTTTCACGTTTCTCGCGGTCATCTTCAGTTCGATCAGCATCCGGTGGCTGGGCATCGTCAAGCCGCTGACCACCGATCCAATCGTCTGTGGGATCTTCGGGGCGGTCGTCAACGGCCTAGGGACAGGCTTTGCGTTGCGCAATAACTTGTCGACAGGGGGCCTGGATATCATCGGCATCGTGTTGCGAAAGAAAACCGGCACAACCATCGGGACGGTCAATATCGCCGTCAACGTCGTGATCTTGTTCTTCGCCGGTTTTGTCAACGACTGGCCGCATGCGTTGTATTCCGCCCTCGCCATTTTCATCAACGGCAAGATTCTCGACGCGACCTATACGCGTCAACAGCGACTGCAGGTGATGATCGTCACCGAGCATCCCAAGGCGGTCATCAACGAGATTCAAAACACGCTGCGTCGCGGGATCACCATCGTGCACGACGCGGAAGGGGCGTTCCGCCACGAAGAGAAAACGGTGCTGTTTACCATCATTTCACGTGCAGAGATGTATGATTTTGAAAAAGCCATGCACCACAGCGATCCGTATGCCTTCGTTTCGATCACCGAATCGGTCAAAATCATGGGACGCTTCTATGAGCCCAAAACAGATTGACCAACCAAAAAGTCGCGTGAAAAGCGCGACTTTTTTCATGTGTTGATATGGTATGATGGCGGTAACAAGAACTCGTTTGCGATCGGAGGGCAACCATGGCGACACGTGCTGAGCAACATGAATTTGCGACCAAATGGCGCCACCTTTTTGAAACCGGCCAGATCAACGATTCATCCGGCTACGGTAACGTGCTGGGGGCTGATTGTGCCCGTGCGGGGTTTGTCAGTGATGCCTTTGCCGCAGTGACGAAACACGGTCGGCTGCCAGGAGTTGCAGATCATGATGCCACGGCGGCGTTCTTGACGGCCATCACCGAGATCCAGCCGTTGGGCAACGCAATCTACTCGATGTGGGAACAGGTCACGCAATGGCAACTCGACGGGCACTTGGGCAAAGCTGACAACCGTTTTTGGTTTGCGACTGCGCTGATTCAGCTTGAGCGGCTGACCCGGCCGCTGGGGAAGATCGTCTCGATCACCATCGACTCGCGTGACACGGGATTTATTCGCCCTGATCCCGGGGCTTTGGTTGGCCAAAACTTGACCATCCATCGCGACGGCTGGGCGACGTTGATCAATGATTTTGCCAGTGGGCACCGACAACAACAAACCGTGCCAGTGCCGACAGGCGAGCTCGACGCTTTGTTTGCTACGCTTGGGGCCATCTCGCAAGATCCGCCGTGCACTGATTGTGGGACTTGGCGGCTGACACTAGAAGGCGTCGGTGGGCGCCAGCAGATCGAAGGCTCGCTTGGCGGCCACGAGGCGCTCAGTGAACGAATCCGCGCGTTATTACCTTTTGGCTACTTGTTGGTATTCGATGGCGCACCAGATAGCCTGCAACGCCTGGTTGTCGACTATCAGCAGGATGCATCCTGTCATGAAAAATTGATGATCGACCGCCACAGCAACACGCTGGCATTCACCCAACGCAACGGCCAGACACGCAGCCGACTGGCGGTAGCAACGCCACAGGTCACAAAGTTGTTGGACGAGCTCGATCAGTTGGCTGGTAGCGCGGATGACGCACCACACACGCACCATGAGCTGACGATTTCTGCGCGCTATCGCTACGCGGACTGCAAAGTGCGATCAGGTAGCTTGAGTTTGGACGAACCGATTGATGGTTGGGCTGAACAGGCGGCATGCATCCAGGACTGGCTTCGTGCCTATGCGCCGAGCATGATAGACGCGCGGTTGATCCAGCGCACGACACCAAAACCTGGACAGTTGCTTTATGCCCAAGTGGTCTTCCACCACGGCGCGCCGGCATACAGCTATCTGGCGGCGCCTGAATTTGCTATCGGCGACCGGGTGGTGGTGCCAACGACATCTGGTAGCAACTACGGTACGATCGTTGCGATGGCTTATTATGACCCACAAGACGCACCATACCCGCGGACCAAGGCAAAAAAGATCTTGCGCTTGGCGGATCCATTGGTCGAGTCTGAATATGATTAGGAGTGAGAACATGTTAATTGGTGCCAATGTCAGTATGAAAGCGCCCAAGATGTTTCCAGGGGCGGTGGCAGAAGCCGCGAGCTATCACGCCACGAGCCTGCAGTTTTATACAGGTGCGCCTCAAAACACGCGCCGTAAGCCGATCAGCGAGATGAAGATCCCAGAAGGCTTGGCCGCGATGCAAGAAGCCGGCTTAAGCCATCTCGTTATTCATTGTCCGTACATCGTTAATCTCGGCAACACCAAGAAGCCGCAGAATTTCACGTTTGCGGTGCAGTTCATGAAAGAAGAAGTCGCCCGCGCAGAGGCGTTGCATGCGTATACGATGCCTTTTCACCCCGGTGCCCATGTCGGCGCAGGGCCTGAAGCGGCGATTGCGCAGATCGCTGACGGGCTCAACCAGATCTTGACGCCGGAACAAAACGTCACGATCGCGCTGGAAACGATGGCGGGCAAGGGGACGGAAGTAGGGCGGACGTTCGAGGAGCTCGCCGCCATCATTGACCGCGTCGAGCTCAAAGACAAGGTCCGCGTCTGCATGGATACCTGTCATATGTCCGACGCCGGCTATCCGGTGCGGGATGATTTTGATGGCGTGCTATCTGAGTTCGACCAAGTCGTCGGGTTAGACAAGCTGGCGGTCATTCACCTCAACGATTCCAAGAATCCGCAAGGCGCGCACAAAGACCGCCACACCAACATCGGCGCCGGCACGCTGGGGTTTGATTGCCTCAACGCCATCGCCCACCACCCGGCGTTGGCGGCCATCCCCAAGATCCTCGAGACGCCGTATGTTGGTCCCGACGACCAGCGTCTGTATCCACCTTATGGCGTTGAGATCGGCTGGCTGACCAGCGGCGACTATCGCCCGGATGAACTGACATCCCTTTATGAATGAACCCAAAATAAAACACGGCTGACCGTCTTTTGGCGGTCAGCCGTGTTTGCGTTATTGATTATCGAATTCATCTAGCCCGAGCTTTTCTAAAATCATCGTAGCAGTTTCTTCAATCGAGCGGTGGGCGGTGTTGATGACCTCACAACCCAGCTTCTTATAAAGGTCTTCCGCAAATTGCAGCTCCTCGTTGACCTGGTCGCGCGCAGAGTAGGCGGTGTCTGGGTTCAGCCCATAGGCGATCATGCGCTGACGGCGGAATTCCATCAGGACAGACGCGTCAGTGGTCAACCCAAAGATTTTCTTCGGGTCGACTTTGTAGATCTCGTCTGGAATGTGGGCATTAGGCACAAGAGGCAGGTTTGCAACTTTGAGGTTGCGGTTGGCCAAAAACAGCGACAGCGGTGTCTTGCTGGTGCGAGAGACCCCAAGCAAAACGATATCAGCCTCCAAGAAGCCCTTGGGATCCTTGCCGTCGTCGTATAACACCGCGAATTCCATGGCTGAGATACGGTCGAAATACTTGGCGTTCAGGTTATGCACGGTGCCGGCAACACCAGACGGTTGTTGATGAACCAAGGCAGTCGCGTCTTTGAGCAGCGGTGCCATCACTTCGTTGAAGTGGACGCCGGCTTGTCTGGCGTACTCACGAGCGTATTGGCCAAGGCCTGGCGTCACCAAGGTTGCGATGATCACGCCATCGTCTTCTTTGGCCTGGTCGATGATCGACTCGATTTTGGCTTCAGTGTGAGCAAAGGGAAAACGCAGGTAACGCGGGGCGACATCGCCGTATTGGGCGGCGACGGCTTGGGCGAGTTTGAGGCCAGTTTCGCCGATCGAATCAGAGATGATGTAGAAGTTAAGCTCTTTTGCCATGCAGATTCCTCCAACTAAGATTGCAGATGATGGTGCGTGTCGTCAAGCGACACACTAATGATATGATAACGCCATCATACCACATTTGGAGGGATTCATGAACAACGACAGATGTCTGTGGATCAGCTTTTCTGCGTTAGATTAAAATGCATTCACCTGAACATTAACCTTTTTTTGGTAGGTCCGGGCCCGTTTTTAAGAATAACGTGCTAAATCTGAAGTCATTACATTCCATCAATATAAGCGTGCTAATAAGCAGCAGTGCCTGCGTTGCCAACGGTTGCCTGATTGTCACTACCAGCATCTATAATTTGGTCCGTGACGTTGACTTTGAAATGACTTAGGTCAATTTTAGTTTTTGAAAGCAAGTAGAAAGAGCCCGAGGTAGAATCTCCCGCTTTCAGCACGCCGTTATCATTGTCATCAAATCCGAAGGTTGCGCCACCGCCGAAAGAGTATTTCATGCCATTGGCGTCAGTAACTGAGTTGCCCATATAACTGAGATCAAAATCTTTCTTACCGACGTTTTTTAGCTGGTACTGAATTTCTGCACGATAATAGTGATCTGGGTAAGATTTGATGCCACTGTAGTTGTATTCAGCATCAGTGTAATTAGATTCAGCTTGTTTAACGCGTTCTTGTGTGACAGAAATAATTGTATATTGAGCTTCGCCTACTGTATTGAGTGTCTTCGCTTTAGTGATTTCATCAGGCTTGTTTAACGATTTTTTCAGACTACTATTAGCGGATTTCAGACTGCTATTTTCGGATTTTAGAGATGAGACTTCTGAACTATTACCACTTTCTCCGCACGCTACTAACCCGAACGACAGTGCAATACCCACACTTACCAAAAGAAATCTCTTCATAAAATTTTCCCCCAAAGTAATTTGATTTATCCATGCAATGCCACGACGTACCGATACCGTTTTCGGTGGCGTACGTCCGTTTTGATTTCATGAAGCCTAATCCGTGTTCGAATACGGTAGGCCCTAGTTACTACATTCGATAAGATTATTATGCGCCTCGCCCGACCGAAGCGCTATCATAACACATACGTAGATTTCGATGACAAAAAACGTCAGATCTGAGAAACTTTTAACGAAAATCATGAATGGCTTATTGACGCGGTTTTGACAGTTTGGTATCATAGTTTAGAACTGTTGGCGTAAGTATCTGTCAGTGGTTACACAGTGTCGGAGGGAGGGATATCATATGGCAAAGACGGTCGTTAAAAAGAACGAATCTCTCGATGATGCTCTTCGGCGCTTCAAGCGCACCGTATCTAAGGCAGGTACCTTGTCCGAATACCGTAAGCGTGAATTCTACGAGAAGCCAAGCGTTAAGCGTAAGCTTAAGTCTGAAGCAGCACGTAAGCGTAAGAAGCGTAAGTTTTAATCAAAGGACTTGGTAAAGAATGGCGTTAATTAATGAGCTCCAGGCTCAGATGAAAACCGCGATGAAGGCCAAGGACAAAGAAACCTTGAGCGTTGTTCGGATGCTTAAAGCTGCTGTGCAAAACAAGCAGATCGCACTCGGACACGACTTGACGGAAGACGACGAGAAGAGTGTCTTAGCCACTGAATTGAAGCAACGCAAGGATTCCCTTGCGGAGTTCAAGGCAGCGGGTCGAGACGACCTCGTGGCCCAACTCGAAGGTGAGATCAAGATCGTTGAGGGTTATCTCCCAGCGCAATTGAGCGAAGCGGAAGTTGAGTCATTGGTCGATTCTGTGATCCAAGAGACCGGTGCAACCGGTAAGGCGGATTTCGGCAAGGTGATGAAGACCTTGATGCCTAAAGTCAAAGGTCAAGCGGATGGCGCTGTCGTCAACCGCATCGTCAAAGCTAAGCTTAGCTAGGAAAAAGTCGCCGCATGGCGGCTTTTTTTGTGTGGTCGTTCGCTATCGCCTTGGTTATGGTAAAATATAGGGAAAATGGATTCTTAGAGGAGGCCAAACTTTTTGGCTCAAAACACCACAGAAAAAACATTACTGCTGTCTAGCCCTGAAGAAGCGATCACGATGGCGGGGATTAACGACCGACATTACAAGATGATCGAAGAGGCCCTCGACGTCACCATTGCGCCAAGCGGCCTCGAACTTCGCCTGACAGGTGACAGCGACAACGCCAGCTTGGCCTACCAGCTCTTGCGGCAGATTCAAGAGTTGCTCCAACAAGGCATCAGTCTGTCGACGCCTGACATCGCCAGCGCCTTGAACATGGCCAAGCGCGGCACGCTCGAGTATTTTGCCGAGATGTACGCCCAACCGCTGATCAAAGACGCCAAAGGGGCGCCGATCCGAGTGAAAAACTTTGGTCAGCGTCAATATGTCAACAAGATCCGCCACAACGACATCACCTTTGGGATCGGGCCAGCCGGGACGGGGAAGACCTACCTTGCCGTCGTGATGGCAGTCGCCGCTTTGAAAGCCGGCGAAGTCGAGCGTATCATCTTGACCCGGCCTGCGGTGGAGGCCGGCGAAAGCCTGGGCTTTTTGCCAGGGGACCTGAAGGAAAAAGTCGATCCGTACCTGCGGCCGGTGTACGACGCGCTGTATGCCGTCTTGGGCAAAGAACACACTGATCGCTTGATGGATCGTGGCGTCATCGAAATCGCACCGCTGGCGTACATGCGTGGGCGGACGCTGGATAACGCGTTTGCGATCCTCGACGAAGCGCAGAACACGACCCAAGCGCAGATGAAGATGTTCCTAACGCGTCTGGGTTTTGGCTCGAAGATGATCGTTCAAGGCGACATCACCCAGATCGACTTGCCGCACAACGCCAAGTCGGGTTTGATTCAAGCCCAGCAGCTGTTGCAACACGTCGACCACATCGCGTTCACCGAATTTTCGGCCGCTGATGTCGTTAGGCATCCCGTTGTGGCGGCAATTATCGACGCTTACGCCCAAACCGATGCCGCTACCCTCAAGGAGAATACGAAGTAATGGACTTAGAATTTTATGACGACGACCACCGCCTCGATGACGAGCACACCCAGCTGGTGCACAAGCTCGTCGCTTTTTGTGGCGAGCAGCTGCACAAGCCGGAAGACACTGAGATGTCGATCACGATCGTGTCGGATGAAGAGATCCGGCGCATCAACCGCGAATACCGTGATACCGATCGCGTGACGGATGTGATCAGCTTCGCCATCGAAGACGGGGAAGACCAACTGCCACAAGTTGAAGGCTTGCCTGAAAACATCGGCGACCTGTTCATCGATCCCGACAAGGTGCGCGCCCAAGCAAAAGATTACGGGCATTCCTTCGAGCGCGAACTGGGCTACACCGTCGTGCACGGGTTCTTGCATCTCAATGGCTATGACCACATTCGCCCAGAAGACGAAGCGGTCATGATCCCGTTGCAAGAAAAAATCTTAGACGCCTATGGCCTCACCAGATAAACGCGTCGCTAAAAACCGCCATTTCATAGAATCGCTCGGACACGCGCTGGCGGGGTTAAAAGTCGTGTTTCAACACGAAGGTAATTTCCGCCGCGAAGCCGTCACCGCGCTGGTGGTCATTGCCGCCGGATTGTATTGGCAGGTCTCGCGATTCGATTGGGTGCTCTTGGTGGTCGCGATCTGCTTGATTTTCTTATTCGAGCTGGCCAATACCATTATTGAGTCCTTGGTCGATCTGGTCGTCGGGCCGCATTACGACATCCGCGCCAAAGCCATCAAAGACATGGCCGCAGGCGCCGTGCTGGTCGCAGCGGTCATCGCTGTTGCCATCGGGGTGTATGTGTTCGGACCGTATTTGTGGAGGCTGATTCGATGAACGAACTGATTCATGCGGCGACTGCCGCACGCGCCACCGCTTATGTGCCATACTCTCACTTTGCGGTGGGGGCTGCCGTACAAACTGCAGACGGCCACATTTTTGCCGGGTGCAACATCGAAAATGCCAGTTACGGTCTCACCAACTGTGCGGAACGCACCGCGATCTTCACCGCGGTGGCAGCCGGACATCAAGACCTGGTCGCCATCGCGATCATCGGGGCGACCGCCGGGCCAATCAGCCCGTGCGGCGCATGCCGGCAAGTCATCAGTGAATTTCTGCCACAAACCGCGCCGGTTTATCTCACAAATCTCGACGGCAAGCACACGACGACCACCGTCGCGCAACTTTTGCCCGCTGCTTTTTTAAAAGGAGAATTAATTTGACTCATCATTCAGGTTTTGTCGCCATCATCGGCCGGCCTAACGTCGGTAAATCAACATTCATGAACCGGGTGCTCGGCGAAAAAATCGCCATCATGTCCCCGAAGGCCCAAACCACCCGCAACAAGATCAACGGGATCTACACCACCGATGATGCACAGATTGTGTTTGTCGACACGCCAGGCGTGCACAAACCCAAAAACGCGCTAGACGATTACATGGACACCGCCGCACTGTCGACGCTGAATCAAGTCGACGCCGTCTTGTTCATGGTGCCGGCCGACGAGCGCCCAGGTGCCGGTGACCAGTACATCATGAGTCAGCTCGCTCATGTCACCAAGCCGGTGTATCTGGTCGTCAACAAGATCGACCTCGTGCAGCCAGACGACCTCTTGCCGTTCATCGACCACTATCGCCACGGCCATGACTTCGCCGGGGTGTACCCGATTTCGGCCACCGAAGGCAACAACGTCGATGAACTTCTGGCGGATCTGACCACCCACCTGCCAGAAGGCCCGCAATATTATCCGGAAGATCAGCTGACCGACCATCCCGAGTATTTTGTCGTGGGTGAACTCATCCGCGAACAGATATTGCACCTGACGGAAAAAGAGATCCCGCATTCTGCCGCCGTGCAAGTTGAACGCATGAAAGACCGCACCGCCGCCGGCAAGCTGATCATTGAAGCCTATATCATCGTCGAGCGTGACGGGCAAAAGGCGATCGTGATCGGCAAAGGCGGGAGCATGCTCAAGAAGATCGGGACGCGCGCGCGTCGTGAGATCGAGCTCTTGTTAGGGGAGAAGGTCAACCTCAAGCTGTGGGTTCGCGTTCAGAAAAACTGGCGCGACAACAACCAATATCTCCGCACGCTCGGATACAACCTCAAGGAACTCAGATGAGTCGCGAGGTCGCGGAATTTCAAGGGCTGGTTTTGGCGCGGCATAATTATCGCGAATCCGACATGCTCGTCAAACTGTTGACGGATCACTTCGGTAAGAAGATGTTCATGTTGCACCGGGCGCGGAAGCCGGGCTTTCGGATGGCGGCGGGCTTTCTGCCGTTCACCGAAGGGACCTACGTTGGCAGTATCAACGACAACGGGCTGAGCTTCATGACCACGGTCAAAGAAGCGACTCAGTTTCAAACCATCAGCCAAGAGATCACCTTGAATGCTTACGCGACCTATATCTTGAGTCTGATCGATCAGGCTTTCCCCGACGGTGAGGCGATTCCGCGCTGGTATGCCCATGCCAAACAATCGTTGACGCTGATCGATGACGGGGTCGATCCGGCGATCATCACCAACATCGCAGAGGTCCAACTACTACAAGCCTTCGGGGTACAACCGGAATGGCGTGGCTGTGTTATCGACGGGCGCACAGACTTGCCGTTAGATTTTTCCGAAAGCTACGGCGGGCTGTTGTGTCAGGCCCACTGGCATCTGGATAACTATCGCTTCCACGTCACGCCCAAGGCGATGTATCTCTTGCGGTGGTTTTCCGTGTTGGATCTCAACCAACTGCACAGCGTTTCGGTTTCTGAAGCCACCAAGGCAGACCTGCGGCGCGTCCTCGATCGGATCTATCGTGATATGGTCGGGGTGTTGCCCAAAGCCAAACGATTTTTGGATCAGATGCAAGGCTGGGAGAACAAGCTCCCGCCAGAACCCAAAGACGAGTGAATCGCCACCAGGCAGTTGCCGGGTGGCGATTTTTATGTCTTTTAATGAACAAATGTCTACTAATGAACGCAATCTGATGGTAATGGAACTTTAATGTGCTTCAGTTTTGCGGTAAGATTTGTGTATAAATAGACACTTGTTCAATAATGACGGAGGCAACTATGGATCGTCGTGTTCGCAAAACTCGCAAAGCGTTGGAAGACGCGTTTATCGCGCTCGAACATCAAAAACCGGCCGCTCAAATCACCGTCGCCGAGCTGACTGCCTTAGCGGATGTGGGGCGCGGCACGTTTTATCTGCATTATCAAGACGTCGCGGATCTGCAAGAGCAACTGGTTACCACGCATATCGAAACGCTTCTTGACCGGTTTGCCCAGACGCCGCCGGTCGCCATCGACGGCAGTTATCACAGCTGGTTGAACAGCCTGCTGGCTTATCTGCAAAGTGACAAGGCCGCCTTGGGGTTGTTGCAGCGAACCAAGCTCGATGCCAGCGTCTACCGCCGGATCCGTGATGCGTTTGCTAGTCAACTCTCGGGATCGCGCCTAGACGTGATGTATGTCGTCAGCGGCAGCATGGGCATCATCGCCGACTGGCTGGCCGCCAAGCTGGATTGTGATCAGGCGACTTTGGTGGCGTTGCTCGACGAGAAGCTTCAACAACTGACGCATTGACCGCACGTAAAAAGCCGCTTGTTTCGAAATTTCGAAACAAGCGGCTTTTTGAATTCTTCGTCACGTTGTGTGGCGCAACGCGGGTACAGCTAGCTACGCTACCTGACCGCTAATGTGCGCCACTACTTTTTGGTTGGGCTGTCCCAACCGGACCAAACGGCGCCCCGAGGAGTTCGATCAAGTAGCTGCGCGCTTCTTCTAGGTTAATGTCGTGTTGGGCCAAAAAGACCCATTCCAACACTAACAATACGGTGTTGGAATAATATTGGGCGACCAGCGGTAGTGGGGTGTGGGCGTTACGTGCCGTCAGGTTGTTGGAGAAAATGGCCGTCATTTCACGGGTGAAGTGCGTCATGAAGTCGTTGACCAGCGGCCCGTCGATCGGGTTGTGGGCGACGACGTTCTTCAACAACTCGCGATGGGTGGCAAACAGGCGATACAGCTCGTCGAACACCGCCAGCAGTGCTTCGTTGGTCGGGTGCACCTGCGCCAGGTCGAGATGGCTGTCTTTGCCCAGTTGATACCAGCAGTAGCTGACCAGGTCGTATTTGTCGTCAAAATAATTATAAAACGTCGCCCGCGGATAGTCGCAGCGGGTGCAGACTTCGTTGACGGTAATCTTATCGAAATTTTTTTCGCCCAGCAAGGAAAACATGGCCTCAGAAAAAGCCTTAAGGGTGCGCTGGGTGTTGCGGTTGAGTTTCTGATGCGGATCGTATTTCATCGTAAATTAATCCCCTTACATTTAGACACTATTACACGATATGTCTAAGTCTAGACAACAAGCCAAGAATTGTTTCTTGTCTAAGCTTTAACTCGAATTTATCATTAAATTTGTAGTTTGACAACCGTCAATTTTTTGACGACTATTTAAATTTGTGGTGGCAATGGGGTCACCACTCGGAAACGGGGAAGAATCATGAAGCAGTTCACGCAGAAGAATTATCCCGCACTGATCGCTTGGATCGTGATCGTGGCAGTTGCCATCATTGCCATGCCTAACGTCTCTCAGCTCGTGCGGGACAACGGCGCGGTCAAGTTGCCGAACAACGTGCAAAGCCAAGTGGCGACACGCATCGAAAAACAGGCCAACGGGAACAAAGCGGTTCGCACCTACACTGCAGTTTTCAGCAACGGTGACAAGAAGCTGTCTCAGGCGCAATCTCACCGGATCGCCACGCAGCTGACCGAACTGAAAGACGAATCCGGCTTGAACATCGAAAAGGTGATGGGGCCAAGCGACAACGCTGAAACCAAAAAGCAGCTGATCGCCAAAGACGGCACCACCCAGCTAGCGCAGATCACCGTCAAACAAAACGGCCAGATCTCCAGCCAAGTCAAAAAGCTGCGCAATCAGCTCAAACTTAACGGTATCGATACGTATATCACCGGTGCTGACGCGTTGAACGATGACTTCACCACGGTCACCGAACGTGGCATCCAAAAAACTGAGCTGATCGCGGTGGTCTTCATTTTCATCGTGTTGATCCTCGTGTTCCGGTCTCCGATCGTGCCGCTGATCTCACTGTTGAACGTCGGGGTGGCGTTCATCACCAGCTTGAGCATCGTTATGAACCTCGCCGCCCATCTGAACTTCCCGCTATCGAACTTCACCCAAGTCTTCTTGGTCATCGTGCTGTTCGGGATCGGGACGGATTACAACATTCTATTGTATGACTACTTCAAAGGCGAGTTGGCCAAAGGCGTGCCTGTCTTAGAAGCCACCCGCGCCACACGCAAACACGGAGGCCGCACGGTATTATATAGTGGGTTGTCAGTTTTGATCGGGTTCACCAGTCTTTGGTTGGCGAAGTTTTCCTTCTATCAAAGTGCGTCTGCGGTCGCCATCGGGGTCTTGGTCTTATTGCCAGTCCTGTTGACGCTGAACATGTTCTTCATGACCGCTTTGGGGCCGAAGATGTTTTGGCCGAGCAAAGTGGCAGACGGGCAAGGGTCTTCCAAGCTCTGGCACGGTCTTTCCCGCGCCGCCTTGGCTCAACCTGTCGTCGCCTTGGCTGTGATTTTTGCCATCGGGGTTCCGGCAGCACTCGGGTACGATTCCGAGTTGAACTTCAACAACGCAGATGAAGTGCCAAGTAGCTACCAATCCAAGGCCGGCTATGTCGTCATCCAGGATCATTTTCCTAAAGGCATGTCTGCACCGGCGACGATCTACATCAAGAGCGACACACCGCTCAATACGCAAGGCAAGCTGGCGGCGATCGACGACTTGACGCAATATCTGCAAAAAGAACCCGGCGTCAAAACCGTCGCGTCTGTCACCGAACCCGGCGGCAGCAAGATCGAGTCGATGTATCTCGGCGATCAGCTCAAGACGATCACGTCTGGCCTGAAGACTTCTAAAGCTGGTCTCGCCAAGATTCAAAAAGGACTCCAATCCGCTAACACACAACTATCTAACGCCAACTTATCGGGTAGCACTGCGCAAGTGCAAAAGCTCGCCGACGGCACCAGTGACTTGCAAGAAGGTGCAGAACAACTCAACAGTGGCGTGAAGACATACACTGCCGGCGTGGCTTCGGCCAACGCCGCGGCGCAACAGGTTGCTTCCGGTAACAGCACCTTGGCCGGTAGCACGCAAACGGCTGCCAATGGCGCCAACCAGGTCAACTCTGCGGCGCAACAAGTCGCAGCTGGCAGCAGCACCTTAGCTGGCAGCACGCAAACGGCTGCCAACGGCGCCAACCAGGTCAATTCCGCGGCGCAACAAGTCGCATCTGGTAGCAGCACCTTAGCTGGTAGCACGCAAACGGCTGCCAATGGCGCCAACCAGGTCAATTCCGCGGCGCAGCAAGTCGCTTCCGGTGCCAACCAGGTCAACGGGGCGACCCAAAAGGCGGCCAATGGTAGCAAGCAGTTAAACACCGCCGCCAACCAAATCGCCAGCGGCGCTAGCGCCGCCAGTTCTGCAGCCCAACAAGCCAGCGCCGGTGCGCAGTCGGCTAACTCGGCTGCCCAACAGGTCGCTTCTGGAAGCAACCAGCTGGCCAGTGCAGTCAGCGGTAGCAACGGTCTGCAAGCCAGCGTCAACAGTGTCTCTGGTGCGGTCAACGAACTGGCCACCAATGGCACGAAGGTCAGCGACGGCTTGACGCAACTCAATAGCCAAATGACCCAGTTGCAGTCGCAAGCCAGCCAACTGCTGGCTTTGCTGAAGCTGATCGATAGCGGGGATGCCGTAAAGGTGCAACAAGCCGCAACGGCATTGAAGCAACTCACCGACGGCGCCAACGCCTTGAGTTCCGGCATGTCCACCTTGAACACTCAGATGCCGAAGCTCAACTCCGGCGCAGGGGAATTGGCAACGAACCTTAACGCCTTGGCTGGCGGTGCAACGAAGCTTGCCGATGGCACGAACAGCTTAGCCACCGGTGCCGCGCAACTCGCCGCCGGTAACAAGACGCTGGCAGATTCGACCCAACAGCTCGCTAACGCCACCGGTTCCTTGGCAACGGGTGCCGGGCAACTGGCCTCAGGAACTGGCACTTTAGCCTCTGGCTCTAGTCAATTAGCAAACGGTACTGGCACTTTGGCTTCTGGACTTGGCGCGTTGAATTCAGGTGCAGGTCAGCTGGCAAGCGGTTCTGGTCAATTGGCAAACGGCACCGGCACTTTAGCTTCCGGGCTTGGCGCGCTGAATTCTGGCACAGGTCGGCTGGCAAGTGGTTCTGGTCAGTTGGCAAACGGCACCGGCACCTTAGCTTCCGGGCTTGGCGCGTTGAACTCAGGTGCCAGCAAGCTCGCCAATGGGTCCGGACAATTGGCTGCCGGCACCAACAAGCTGAACAGCTCCAGCGGCCAGCTGACGTCTGGCACCAACACCTTGGCCTCTGGCACCAGCCAGGTCAACGCCGGCGTTCAGCAGATGAACACGCAGCTCAAGGCGATGAGCGCCAAAGTTTCCGAGCTCGGCTCCGGGCTTGATCAAGCCGACAGCGGTTTGACGGCACTGGAAAAAGGCAACGATTCGATGAACGCCTATCTCACCGAGATGCAAAACTCGTACATGGGCAACGCCTTCTACCTCCCTAAGGCCTCGATCAAGAGCAAGGCCTTCAAGCCTGCAATCGACACTTACATGGCAGACGGCAAGAAGATCACGTCCATGACCGTTGTGTTCAAAGGTGATCCCAACTCAACGAAGGCTAACGCGCAGTTCAAGACGTTGGATACCGACTTGAATGCGAAAATCAAGCACAGCGCGCTGCGCAACAGCACGGTTGCCATCGGCGGCCAGACATCGCAAGATAACGACTTGCGCAAGCTGGCCAATGGCGACTTCCAACGCACCGCGACCATCATGATTATCGGCATCAGCATCGCCTTGATCATTGTCACTCAGTCGCTGTTGCAGCCGCTGACCATCATCGGTACTTTGGTCACCGCGTTCTTCGCTTCAATGAGCTTGACGCGCCTGATCTCGATCCACATGCTTGGTGACAACCTGTTGAGCTGGAACACGCCGTTCTTCACGTTCATTATGTTGATGGCGCTCGGGGTGGATTACAGCATCTTCTTGATGATCCGCTTCAAAGACAACAAGCTGGAACCCGACATCAAACAACGTATGCTGCAGGCGTCAACTACCATCGGGGCGGTCGTCATCAGCGCTGCGATCATCTTGAGCGGGACCTTTGCTGCCTTGATCCCATCTGGCGTCACCACCTTGATCCAAGTGGCGTTAGGCGTCATCATCGGTTTGGTGATCTTGGTCATCTTGTTGCCAATCGCGATGTCTGGTTTGATCAGCCTGAACGAATGGCACGAACACAAGGAACACGAAACCGTCAGCGACACCAGCAAGGACTGATCGCTGAACTAACGTCAACTCAAAAAGCGGGCCGCATTGCGGCTCGCTTTCTTGTTGCCGCCACCACGCCTGGGTAAGTTTTTGGCTTGCTTACTTATTTATTCTCATCAAAGGCGGTATACTGAAGTCATCATCTCTGAAAGGATGTCTACATTGACCCAAATTAAACTGATCGCCTCCGACCTCGACCACACACTGCTGACCGACGCAGGGGAGTTGCCACCGCATTTTCTCGACACGATCCGGCGCGTTCACGATGCCGGGATCCACTTTGTTGCTGCCAGCGGCCGGCCGCTGTACACGCTCAAGCCCATGTTTGAACCCGCCAAGGATTACCTCAGCCTGCTCGCTGAAAACGGGGCGGTGGTCATGCGCGACGGCGAGATCGTGCACACCCAATTCATCCCCAAAGCCGATTACGTCCACCTGATCCACTACACCCAAAACCAGGGACTAGGCGAACCGTTACTTTGTGCACTCGACACCGCCTATATCGGGGAGTCTGCAGCAGAACATGCGGATTTTCTCCGGCAGTTCTTCATGAAGCTGAAGATCGTGCCAGATCTCACCGCCTTGGATGTGCCGGTGGCAAAATACACCGTCTTCTTCCCTGGCAAAGACACTTACCGCGTGTTTGACGACGATTATGCCAAACCGTTGGCCGATGAATTTCACGTCACGATCGGTGGCGACTATTTCCTCGACATCATGCACAAAGCCGTTAACAAAGGCAGCTCGCTGAAGGCACTGGGCGCGCAGCTTGGCGTCAAGCCGGAAGAGATGGTTGTTTTTGGCGATAATCTCAACGACACCGAGATGCTCCAGATGGCCGGCCACAGCTTCATCGTTGAAGCCGCCCATGCCCGCTTGGAGCCTTACGCGACACGGATCGGCAGCAACGCCGATTATGCTGTCGCAGAAAAGATCATCTCGATTCTGGACAATGGAGGCGAGCTTTCATGACACGGATCGCAGTTTATTGTGGGGCTAATGTCGGCCAGCCTGAATACATCAACGCGGCCAAGGACTTAGGCAAATGGCTTGTTGCCAATAAATATAGCTTGGTTTACGGTGGCGGCGGTGTTGGGTTGATGAGCGTCTTGGCCAAAACGGTCTTACTTCTCGATGGCCGGGTGACCGGCGTGATGCCGCAAAACTTGTATGAGCGCGGTGCCAGCTTGCCCGAGTTGGAAGACCTGATCGTGGTGCCGGATATGGCGACGCGCAAGCAAGAAATGTTGCGCATGGCAGACGGCTGTATCGCCTTGCCAGGCGGTCCCGGGACGCTTGAAGAAATCGTCGAGGCGTATTCTTGGGCGCGTATCGGCGACAACGACGCGCCGTGCGCTTTTTATAACGTGAACGGGTATTGGGATCCGTTGGCGGCGATGTTTGACAAGATGGTCGAAAGCGGCTTTTTGACCGCTGAACACCGCAGCAAGTTGCTGTTCGCCAGCGACCTCGATGAGATCGGGGACTTTTTTGCCAGCTACACCCCGCCAACCATTCGCAAGTATTGATGCGCGTGGGTTGCCCCCCCTGCAAGCATTGACACGCCGGCATTAACTAGTATAATTAAAGTTAATATTCGGTGACGAGAGAATAAATCGGAGCGACTTCAGCGAGCGAGGAACAGTGCAAGCCTCACAACGCTTCCGAGCGGCATTCTTGAACCGTCCAATCAAGTGCAGGCCGTTGGGCTTGAAGTAGGGTGGAACCGCGCGCAAGCGTCCCTATGTCAATTATTGGCATAGTGGCGCTTTTTTTGTCACCGAAAAAATCTTCAGAGGAGAATTCGAATGACCACAAAGATGTCTGTGCAACAGATGATCCAAACGCTCCAGAAATTCTGGGGCGACAAAGGCTGCATGTTGATGCAGTCTTACGACACCGAAAAAGGGGCCGGCACCATGAGCCCTTACACGTTCTTGCGCGCCATCGGTCCAGAACCATGGGCGGCGGCGTATGTTGAACCTTCCCGGCGGCCAGCCGACGGGCGTTATGGTGAAAACCCCAACCGGCTTTACCAACACCACCAGTTTCAGGTGGTGATCAAGCCTTCACCTAAAGAAGTCCAAGAGTATTACTTAGACTCACTGCGGGCGCTTGGTATCGAACCGTTGGAACACGATATCCGCTTCGTCGAAGACAACTGGGAAAACCCATCGATGGGTTGTGCCGGTGTTGGTTGGGAAGTTTGGCTGGACGGCATGGAAGTCACCCAGTTCACCTATTTCCAAGTCGTTGGCGGCCTGGAAGTTTCCCCGGTCACCTCTGAAATCACTTACGGGGTCGAACGCCTCGCCAGCTACATCCAAGACGTCAATAACGTTTTCGACCTCGAATGGGGCGACGGCGTGTTGTACGGCGATATTTTCAAAGAACCTGAATACGAACACAGCAAGTACTCTTTTGAAGAATCCAACCAAGAGATGCTACTACAGTTCTTCGACGCCTATGAAAAAGAAGCCTGGCGCCTGATGGATCTCGGCCTCGTGCACCCGGCCTATGATTACATCTTGAAGTGCAGCCACACCTTCAACCTGCTTGATGCCCGCGGTGTTGTGTCTGTCACCGAACGGGCCGGCTATCTCAGCCGGATCCGCAAGATGGCCCACAAAGTAGCCCGTGCATTCGTTGCAGAGCGCAAGAAGCTCGGCTTCCCGTTGCTCGCTCACCAGCAGGAGGAAGAAAAATAATGGCAAATTATCTCTTAGAAATCGGCCTCGAAGACATGCCGGCGCATGTCGTCACCCCAAGCGTGAAGCAGTTCGCCCAAAAAACGGCCAAGTACCTCAAAGAAAATCATCTCGACTATGACCAGATCACCCAGCTCGCGACGCCGCGGCGTTTGACGCTTTACATCACAGGCCTCGCTGACAAGCAAGCCGATGTTGAAGAAGACGTCAAAGGCCCTGCCAAAAAGATCGCCCAAGACGCAGATGGCAACTGGAGTAAAGCCGCCATCGGGTTCACTCGTGGCCAAGGCATGACCGTCGATGACATCGAGTTTCGCCAGCTCAAAGGCGTTGACTACGTCTACCTGCACAAAGCGATCAAAGGCAAGCCTGCCCAAGAAATTTTGGCGGGCTTGATCGACGTCGTGAAGTCACTGACGTTCCCGACGCGCATGAAGTGGGGGAACTACGACTTCGAATATATCCGCCCGATTCATTGGATCGTTTCCTTATTAGATGGCGAAGTCGTACCGATGCAGTTGCTCGACGTCACTGCCGGCCGCACTACCCAAGGCCATCGTTTCTTGGGCAAGGCCGTTGATTTGGCAGACGCCAGCGATTACGTCGAAGCCTTGCGCGCGCAAAAGGTGATCGTGACGCCTCAAGAACGCAAGCAATTGATCTCGACCCAGATCGCGCAAATCGCCAAGGACAACGACTGGACGATCGATCTCGACGCTGACTTGCTCGAAGAGGTCAACAACTTAGTCGAATGGCCGACCGCTTTTGCCGGACGCTTCGATGAAAAGTACCTCGACATTCCAGAAGCCGTGTTGATCACGTCGATGAAAGACAACCAGCGCTACTTCTATGCCCGCGATGCGGCAGGTAAGATGGTCAACGCGTTCATCGGGGTCCGCAACGGCAACAGCGACCACCTCGACAATGTCATTGCCGGCAACGTCAAGGTGTTGACCGCGCGTTTAGAAGACGCCGCCTTCTTCTACGCCGAAGACCAGAAGAAGTCCATCGCCGACTTCACCAAGCGTCTGGAAACCGTCAGCTTCCACGACAAGATCGGTTCCATGGCCGCCAAGATGGCCCGCACCAAGACGATCGCTAATTTGTTGGCAGATAAGTTTGGGCTCGCTGCTGAAGACAAGCAGGCCGTTCTTCGTGCCGCTGAGATCTACAAGTTCGATCTGGTTTCTGCAATGGTCGGCGAATTTGCGGAATTGCAAGGTACGATGGGTGAAGTCTACGCTCGCCTTGCTGGGGAAACGCCTGCCGTCGCCCAAGCGATCCGCGAACACTACATGCCAATCTCTGCTGAAGGCGATCTGCCAGCCAGCACCGCCGGCACCTTGCTGGCCTTGGCTGACAAGCTCGAATCACTGATGAGCTTCTTCGCCGTTGATTTGATCCCAAGCGGTTCCAACGACCCGTATGCCTTGCGTCGTCAGGCCTATGGTATCGTGCGGATGCTTGCTGCCCACCATTACAGCTTGGCAATCGATGACATCCAACAGGCGATCGTTGACGCCTTCAAGGCCAACGATCAGCTCGCTGATCTGGATTTCACCAAGAATGCGAACGCGTTGAGTGACTTCATGCGCGATCGGGTCAACCAATACCTTGCCGGCCAAAAGGTGCGCCACGATATCGTCGACGCCGTTGCCGCCGCACCAAAGGTCAACGTCGCGGCGATGATCGATTCCGCCGCCATCCTCGGCGCCCACACCGAAGATGCCGACTTCAAGGCGGTCATCGAAGCGCTCGGGCGGGTGACCCGCATCGCAGACAAGACCCCAGAAGTCGGCCCGGTCGACCCGAAGCTGTTTGAAAACGCCAGCGAAGGCGCCTTACACACCGCCGCCGTTGCTGTCGCTGTGGGCTTCGACGACCAACCAAGCGACGCTAACTATCAGGCCTTGGCAGGCCTGACCGACGTCATCACCGACTACTTCACGGAAACGATGATCATGGCCGAGGATCCGGCCGTGCGGACCAACCGCCTGCGCGAGCTGACTAACCTGGCGATGTTGATCCATCAGTTTGGTGACGTCGCCAGCGTCATCGTCAAATAGCCTTATCGAGCTTGTCAGTCGTTGCGTTTGATCAAGACTTGCAAGTTCGTTGGGGATGCCTTATACTATAGGTTGCAGTATTCTGCTATGAATCGTTAACGAAAGTCGCATTTCACCTCGAAGTGCGACTTTTTACCGCTATCGGTTGGTGAGGAGGTGTGGCAAAATGGCAGGGATGATTCCAGAAGAAACCGTCACGCAGATCCGCTCGGCCGTGAACATCGCCGATTATGTCGGCCAGGTCGTCGCCTTGCACAAGGCGGGCCAAAATCTGTTTGGAATCTGTCCCTTCCACGCAGAGGATACCCCATCATTTTCGGTCAATGAGTCCAAGCAGATCTTCAAGTGCTTCTCGTGTGGGCGCGGCGGCAACGTGTTCACCTTTGTCATGGATTACGACAAGGTCTCGTTTCCAGAAGCGGTCGCCAAGGTCGCCGAGTTCGCGCATATCCCGTTAAACATCCAGCTACCAAGCTCTCGGCCGCCGGAAGATCCGGCCAAGGCCAAGCAAAAAGAGCTGTTGCGCAAGATCACGGACATGTGCCACCACATTCTGGTCAACACCGAAAGTGGCGAGCCCGCACTGGCGTATTTGCAACAGCGCGGCTTGACGGAAGAAACCATCGCCCATTTTGACATCGGCTACGCGCCAAGCGGCCGCACGCTGATGCGCACGTTCTTGACGAACCAAGGATTCGATTACGCCACCCAGCGGACCAGCGGCTTGTTCGTCGAAGACGAGCAAGGTACCTTGTTCGACCGGTTCAACGACCGGGTGATGTTCCCGCTGAAAGACGAATATGGGGACGTGATCGGCTTTTCCGGCCGCGTCTTGACCGCCGGGCACCAGCAGGCAAAGTACCTGAACAGTCCAGAAACCAGTCTTTTCAACAAGCGCGATGTCTTGTTCAACCTTGACGTCGCCAAAAGCGAGTTCCGCCAATACGGGTCCGCCATCTTGTTTGAAGGGTTCATGGATGTCATCTCGGCTTATCAAGCCGGGGTGCCGGTGGGGATCGCGTCGATGGGCACCAGCCTCACGCAGGAACAAGTCGGGATCATCACGCACCATACGCGGCAGCTGACCATCTGCTACGACGGCGACGCCCCTGGCCAAAAGGCCACTGAGCGGGCGTTGGCGCTAGTTGCCAACCACCCGCGTCTGGAAACCAACGTCGTGGTGCTTCCTGATGGCAACGACCCGGACGAATTCATCAAAGCCCATGGTGCTGATGCCTTCGCCAAGCAAGTCCAGAAGGTACTGACGCCCACCGCGTTTCAGCTACATTATCTCGCCCAAGATCGCGATATGACCAACGACCACGACAAACTGGCATACATCGACACGGCGCTGGCTGCCATTGCCAAAACGGCACAAGGCGCGACTCAGGCGGTGTATCTCCAGCAAGTCAGTGACACCACTGGGGTTCCTGTGGCGGATCTGCGGTTGTCGTTGCCGACTCAGACGGCGCCAGGGCCTGCGATTCCGCCGCCAGACGAGCCACCACCGATGCCGGTTGAAGGGTTTCAAGACGCTCCGCCGGCGCCGGTGCAATACGACAAGTTCGAACGCGCAGAGCGAACACTGCTGGCATATGTCTGGAAAGAACCGTTTGTGGCGCGCGAATTGCACAACCGCGACTTTCAATTTTTCCATGAACAATACCAGTCGTTGTTTGATGCGTGGCTGACGTACGCGCAGGCGGCGGAGCAGCCGACGTTTGCCGGCTACCTCGATGACCTGCCACAACCACTGGTCAGCTTGGCTACTGACATTTCGATGCTTGATCTGCCAGAGGCGCAAGACGAGCTGATCAGCGACTTGATCGCAACCGTGGCTGCCGAAAGCACCCATCAACGGCTACAAAAACTCAAGCAGGACTTGCGCCAGGCCCAACAGCTTGGCGACAAAGCGGGGGCGACCCAGTTAGGCGTGCAATATATTGAACTGTTGCGCACTTATAAGACCAACAGTAACGTTGAGTAGGCATTTTGCCGAAACAAGGAGGAACATTAATGGCTGAAAAGACGACCAAAACAGAGCCAAAATATGATGCTGCGGTGAAGAAGATCCTTAAGGACTACAAGAAGGAAAAACAGATCACCAACGCCGATCTGTACGCTAAAGTCGTCAAGCCGTATGGTTTGCGAAGTGAAGCGCTCGACGAGTTGATGCAACGTCTCGAAGACGCCGGGATCTCGGTTGTCGACGAAAACGGCGAACCAACCGCACGCTCGCTGAAAAACACCAAGGCCGTTACCAAAAAGGAAATGAAAGATCTCACCGCCCCAAGCGGCGTTAAGATCAACGATCCGGTGCGGATGTATCTTAAAGAGATCGGCCGCGTTAACTTGTTGACCGCGGATGAAGAAGTGGCTTTGGCCTTGAAGATCGAAGAAGGCGACCAAGAAGCCAAGCAACGTCTCGCTGAAGCCAACTTGCGGCTGGTGGTTTCCATCGCCAAGCGCTATGTTGGGCGGGGGATGCAGTTCCTCGACTTGATTCAAGAAGGGAACATGGGCCTGATGAAGGCGGTCGAAAAGTTCGACTACCGCAAGGGCTTTAAGTTCTCCACCTATGCGACCTGGTGGATCCGGCAGGCCATTACCCGTGCGATTGCTGACCAGGCGCGGACGATCCGGATTCCGGTCCACATGGTTGAAACCATCAACAAGCTGATCCGGATCCAGCGGCAGCTACTTCAAGACCTTGGCCGCGAACCAACGCCTGAAGAAATTGGTGCCGAAATGGACATGCCAACGGAGAAGGTGCGTGAGATTTTGAAGATCGCGCAAGAACCAGTATCCCTGGAAACGCCAATCGGCGAAGAGGATGACAGCCATCTCGGTGACTTCATCGAAGACCAAGACGCCACCAGCCCAGAAGACCATGCCAGCTACGAATTGCTCAAAGAGCAGCTCGAATCTGTCTTGGACACGCTGACTGATCGGGAAGAAAACGTCTTGCGTCTGCGCTTCGGCCTAGACGACGGCCGCACCCGCACCCTCGAAGAAGTGGGTAAGGTCTTCGGCGTCACCCGTGAGCGTATTCGTCAGATCGAAGCCAAGGCGCTGCGCAAGCTCCGCCATCCAAGCCGCTCCAAGCAGCTTAAAGACTTCCTCGAATAATTCATTTCTTCGGCTGAGTTAACCAATCTCAGCCCACACATAAGCGCCAGTATCGCCCGCCCTGAAAAGAGCCGCGATACTGGCGCTTTTTGTGTCTCCCAGCGGATCGAGTTGTTATTGTTTGCACTTGCCGATTTCCTCAACCAATATCAATTGTTATCGCGGTAATTCCTAATCAGTAGGCACAAAAGACTGATAGACCAATTTAAAAAAAATTTTGCTAAAACGCTTGCATTATTTTAGCTGTGGTGTTATATTATTGGAGAATTCATCGTGTTCTCGTGAAGCGGCACTGCAGGGTCGCTTGCTTCCATGGGGGCGTACTGGATCGGGTTCGCCGGCTTCCCTGGCCGGGATCCTACTACCCAGAGCGCACGCGCCATGAAGCTGCGTGACCACACCGCGGCAAGGACAGGGTAATCGAACGCACCAATTACCACCACAAGGGAAAATCGAATAGACACGGTAAGCCAGCTAAAAAGACGCGTTTTGGATCCTCAAAACGCGTCTTTGTCGTGGGCAAAAAATCATCGTTTGCTTGCCAATCATTGATGCAACAGGCGCCATGTGCTACGCTTATGCTTATGACGAAAGGAGGAGAAGCTTATCATGACATTTGAAGCAATTTTACCGCGCCTTAAAGCCGGCGCCAAAGCGGTGCGCGGCGGCTGGGGCGGCGGCGAAGAATACATTAAGCTGGTCGGTGACCAACATTACGACGGCATCGCCATCACGCCGTTTTTCCTCATCAAGGTCGCAGGCGAAACCGATTATAGCATCTGGGAACCGACCGGCTGTGACGCCTTGGCCGATGACTGGCGCGAAGTCCAATGACATTTGCAAGCGTGAAGGTGGCCGTGACCGGTGCCGCCTCCGGGATCGGGCGCGCCCAGGCAGCCGCGTTTGTTGCCGCCGGCGCCCAGGTGCTGGCGGTGGATCAAGCCGCGTTTGACATTGACGGCGCAGCTTGCCTGCAAGCCGACGTCACCCAGGCACAAACGGCGGCGACAATCGCGGCGTTTGCCCCGGCGATCGTCTGCAACACCGCTGGGGTCTTAGATGGCTATCAGCCGGTGCTGGAAACGTCGCTGGCGAGTTGGCAACACATCTTAGATGTCGATCTGACCAGCCAGTTTCGTGTGATCCAAGCGGTGTTGCCGGAGATGTTGCGGCAAAAACACGGCGTCTTCGTCAACATGTCGTCGATCGCCGGGCTGGTCGGTGGTGGCGGCGGGATCGCCTATACCGCCGCCAAACACGCGGTGATCGGGATGACCAAACAGCTCGATCTGGATTACGCCGCTTCTGGGATCCGCGCCAACGCCATTGCGCCAGGGGCGATCGACACGCCGATGAACGCCGCCGATTTTGCCGGTGACGGGCACATGGCCGCTTGGGTCGCCGACCAAACGCCGGCCAAACGCTGGGCGAAACCAGAAGAAGTCGCGCAGCTGACCTTGTTTTTGGCCAGCGATGCGGCCGATTATATTCACGGCACCGTCGTCCCGATCGACGGCGGCTGGCTGGAAAAATAAACTGAATGAGCAACGCGCTCACTGCGACACTTAGAATCCTTTGGTCGCAGTTATCACTAACCGCAGGGTTACAAAGGAGAAAATATGCAAACCATTACACATACACACAGTTCACTGCTGAAACTGACTCAAATCGCGATCATCGCCGGCATCTACGTCGTCTTGACCGTGGTGTTCGCCCCGTTGTCTTATGGCGTCGTGCAGGTCAGGTTTTCTGAGATGCTCAACTACACCGCGTTATTCAAGAAGCGGTACCTCTGGGCAGTGACACTGGGTGTTTTTATTGCCAATTTATTCAGTCCGACCTGGCTGATCGATGTGCCGGTCGGGACGATCGGCACGCTGGTGTTCTTGCTGTTAAGCCGCTGGTTGGCTGGCAAAACCGACCGCCTGTGGCTGAAGTTTCTGATCACCGGCGTCTTGTTCACCTTGTCGATGTTCACCGTCGCGGGCCAATTGACGATCGTCAACCACATCCCATTTTGGCCAAGCTACGCGACTATCGCGCTGGGCGAGGCGATCTCGATGGGCGTCGGCGCGATCTTGATGCGCGGCGTCTTGGCGGTGTTACCGCTGGATAAATAACCGTCTTGATCAAACGCCTTTACCCCACGATTTGGGGCAAAGGCGTTTTTTCGTCTGCGGTTCAAAATGCCCAGGGTTCGTGTATACTGAGACTAGAACAATATAAAGGAGCAACATCATGAGCATTCATCTATCCAAACGTTTGGCGCGCATCGCCAGTTTTGTGGAACCCCAAGCGCGTATCGCTGACATTGGCACGGACCACGCCTACATTCCCATCGCGTTGGCGCAAGCCGGCACCATCGATTTTGCCGTCGCCTCTGACATCGGCGCCGGGCCTTGCGCCATTGCGCGCACCAACATCAAAAACGCCGGCTTGAGCGACAAGATCGTCGTCCGCCAAGCAGACGGGCTGGCCGGGTTACGTCTTGAAGACGGCCTCGACACGATCATCATCGCCGGCATGGGCGGGCAGCTGATGATTGAGATCCTCGAAGCCGGCCTGGAACGTTTAGATGGCACGGAAAGCCTGATCTTAGAGCCTAACCGCGACGACTACGCTGTGCGTAGCTGGCTGGCCGAACACGAATTTGGGATCCTCGATGAGGCCTTGATCGAAGACGACGGCCATGTCTATCCGATCATCGTCGCCGGCCAAACCAGGCCTGAGGTACCTTATACCCAAGCCGATCTGATCCTCGGGCCGGTCCTTCGCAAAGAACGCAGTGCCTTGTTCTTGCAAGAACTGCAGCGGGCGATCAAGACGACCAAGCAAGTGCTCGCTGGTCTGCAACAAGCCAGCACCACGCCGAGTGCTAAGATCGACGCCGAGACAGCACGCTTGACGCTGCTGGAAAAGGAGGCTCATGATGCCTAAAGGCAAAGAGCTCATCGAACGCTTCGAGCAGTTTGCCCCGAAGGCGTTGGCGGTGCCAGGCGACCCGATCGGGATCCAGCTGGGCGATCCAACACGTGAGGTCAAACGCGTCTTGGTCACCCTCGACGTCCGGCCGGAAGTCGTCCAAGAGGCGATCGCCATGCATGCGGACATGATCTTTGCCCACCATCCTGCGATGTTTCGCCCGGTCGCCAACCTCGACCTGCGTGATCCGCAAAAATTGATGTATGCGACCTGTCTGCGGCACGATCTGTTGGTTTACGCCGCGCACACCAATCTCGATCGCGTTGCCGGCGGTATGAACGACTGGCTGGCGGCCGCCTTGGCACTGAAACACGTGCGGCCGTTTATCGAAGCAGGCGACGAGGCCGGCATGGGGCGTGTCGGGGAACTGCCGGCGGCGATGCCGCTGGCGGATTTTGTCGCCATCGTTAAGCAGGCCTTCCAGGTGCCCGGTTTGCGCGTCGTCGCCAACGACTTGACGCGGCCAATCAAAACCGTTGCGGTTTTAGGCGGCGATGGCGGGAAGTTTTATCTCGACGCGCAAGCCGCCGGCGCCGACGTCTATATCACCGGGGATGTCTACTACCACACCGGCCACGACATGCTGGCCCACGACATGCCGGTGATCGATCCCGGCCACCACATTGAAAGCATCATGAAGGCCAACGTCCAGGCGTTGCTTCAAGACTGGGCAGATGAAGCCGGTTGGCAACTGCAAGTCAGCGCGTCACAGCTGAATACAGATCCTTACCGGTTCATGTAGTCACGATCACCCAGCGAGGCTGAGACACAAGTGGTTTTAGCCAATAACGCAAACAGCTCTGCATCACGATTCATCCTTTGAATCGCGGTGCAGAGCTGTTTGTGTTTAGCGTTGCTTTATAAATTAGCGTCGGTGTTGAAGTTCAGCGGCGACAGGTCGGTGCTGTCGACAAGTAGTTGCATGGTGAACTGCTGCCAGGCTTCTTTGGCGATAGCGGCGTTGGCGGCACTGGCCGTGGTCGCCAGGCCGCCCAGCGCGTGGGCATCTAAGCCGACACTGGCGGCGTCAGCCTGAGCGATGCTGGCCAAGAGCTTGGCGTGGGTACTTTGTTGAACGGCATCGAGGGCTTTGGCGAATTTGTTGAAGTGCGCGTCAACCAGCACGCTGGCCAGTTTATATTGCCAATAAGCCGAATCTAGGCTCGCCGGCAGCTCGCCGCGACTGTAGTCTGCCGGAAACTCCCGGGCCCCGGCGAAAAACGGCACGAACTGGCTTTCGGCGGCCACGCCCATGGCCAACCAGTGGATGTCGGCGATCTGCTTGGGCAACGCTGGCCGCAGCTGGAGGACATGTGCTTCTTGGGTGCGCGCCAGACTGATCGGGCGATACCGGTGGGCGTCAGGTGTCTGCATGCCGGTGGGATCGTAAGGCGTTTCTTGATAATGGCTGCTCAACACGGCAAACGCCTGATCGACAGCCAACAGGTGATCTGGTTTCAAACAAAACGGCAGATCTGACGCTTCTGGGTCGGCCTGGCGACTCGGGGTCAAACGCCGCTGGCCATCCCAGACCCGCGGGGTGTTGTAGGTACGATCAGACGCGCTGTCGGTGCCAAAGATCTCGCGAAAGTTGAACGGTGTGTGCGGCTGCCACAGGTGGTGGCTAGCGGCAAAGTCGCGCAGGTCTGCGCTGAACATGAAGTCGTCGCTGTCAAAATCCACGACCTGAATCGCCAGCTGATTGGCGACGACGGCATAGCTGTCATCGGGAATGCGTTGGGCGACCCAGCGGTGGCCGGTGGCGATCTCCATGTACCACGCTTCGTCGTGATCGGCAAACAACACGCCGTTGGCTTCGCCGGTGCCGGCGTTTTCCACGATTTCTCCCAGCCGCCGGACGCCTTCACGGGCCGAGGTGATGAATGGCAGCACCACAGACACCATCGCTTCTTCGAGAATGCCATCTTCGACAAACGGATCGTAAGCCTGAACCCGAGCGTTGGCATAGGCGCTTTCGGTGGCGCTCATGGCGACGCCTGCGCTGTTGATGCCGGCTTCTTCAAACACCCCAAAACGATCCGTCCATTCCGGGGTTGCGGTGTAGGACAAAGCGTTGGCTGGCAGTGTGAGTGTGAAGCCGTTGTCCTTAGAGGTGAAGGTTTGCGCAGCGGCGACGGCCGGGCGAACCACGAGGTGTTTGGGCCAGGCCGCCTTGGCGTCTTCGTTGCGGCCGATCATCACCGACCCGTCGGTGCTCGCGTTTTTCCCAATCAAGATGCTGGTACATGAACTGCGTGTTTGCATAAAAGCCCTCCTTTTCCATTAAATATTATACCCTTATAGAACACAGGTAGGAACATGTGCTAAAATAACGTCATACAAGTCATTTGCCGTCAGGATGAGTTGCTCATGCCATTAGTACACATTGATTTGATCGAAGGGCGTTCGCGCGAACAGTTGCGGGCAATGGTGGCCGATGTCACCGAAGCCATCGCCAAAAACACAGGCGCCCCCAAGGAACATATCCACGTGGTGCTCAACGAAATGCAAAAGGAACATTATGCCGTCGGTGGCGTGCTTAAAGCCGACGAATAGAGGAGGCATGGCTTATGGCCACAGAAACTGATCCGCAGTACTACGAGAAGATGAAAACCGAGATCCTGGAAGCGCTCGAAACGGTCATCGATCCGGAACTCGGCATCGACTTGGTCAATCTGGGCTTGATTTACGGCGTCGATCTCGATGAGAATGGCAAGTGTGAAGTCGAAATGACGCTGACCACGATGGGGTGCCCGTTGACGGATATCTTAGATGAAGACATCCATCGCGCCTTGTTAGGCATCGATGGCATCAAGTCCGTCGAGATCCATTTGGTTTGGTATCCTGCATGGGGACCGGAACGTTTGAGCCGCTATGCCAAGATGGCATTGGGCATCCACTAAACCGCCACTTGGCGGTTTTTTCAATTCGTAGGAGAGGTTTATGGATTACTGGCAACGCCTGTTGGCAATGACTGCCGACATCGATCATCCCCAGATCCAACAACAAGTCGCGGCGATGACGCAGTTTCGTGCCAGCCTGCAGCATCACCAACTCCCGGAGCGCCCACTGATGCGGCTGGGGGTGACGCCGCAGGTTTATGCGGAGCTGTTGCTGGCCAAGCAACCCGAAGCCCGCATCCGCACCATCGATGCGTTGTTCCGGAATTTCCGGCAATACATCGCGTATCATTACGGGATGTGGTCGTTTGTCACCCAGTCGTTGTTTGCGACGTGGCAGGATCTTTTTGGCCAGCAGCGTTATTTGGAAGTTGCGGCCGGCAATGGCTACATCAGCGCCGGCTTGCGGCAAGCAGGCAACACCGTGATCACGACTGATCCGCTGACTTGGACCAGCGAAAACGTGACTGGGCGCACGCCGTTGGTGCCGATCACCGCTTTGACCGCCAATGCCGCGTTGTGGACTTACGGGGCCAGCGTTGATGCGGTGGTCATGGCGTGGAGTCCGGACAAGGATCTCAACGACGTGCACTTCCTTCATTTATTGCGACAACATTTTCCGCAGCTGGCTTGCTTTGTCATCGGCGAGCGGGCCGGGGCGACCAACAGCCGCTTGTTTTGGCAAGAAGCCCGGCTGGTGACGGACCGGCGGCTGTTGCCGCTCAACCGCGCCTTGCCACAATTTGATGCCATCAACGAGCGCATCTATCTCGTGCGCTAAAAGGAGGATGCCTTGAAAAGGTTACTGCTGATCGATTTACTCTGGGCTGGTTTGATCGTGCTGGCCTGTTTGACCTGGTCGGTGCATGATCAATCCGAATACGCCGACCGGCTGAATCATTACGGCCTGAGCGAATCCGCCTTGATCGTGAACACCAAAAGCAAGATGACTCCGGCCCAAGCCGCCGCCAAGCTTGCCGCTACCAAATTAGACAACATCCAAGTTCAGTTTCAGACCCGCAACCCGCAACCAACGGTGTATCTTTATGCCAAAGGCGATTACGCCAGCCTGCCTGTGACCGATGGGACCTGGTTTTCGGACAGCGATCTGCGGTCGCCGCTGTCGGTGGCGGTCGTCGGGCAGACCCAGGCCGAGCAACTCTACTCCGGAAGCAACCAGCGTTACCTGATGCAAAATCATAACTACATCCCGGTGCTTGGGGTCGTGGCGACACGCAAAGGCAGTCAGCTCAACCAAGCGCTGTTTCTCAATGCCAGCGCCGCCACTCGCGCCGCGGCGATCAGCGCGTTACGCGTCGTCGCTGACGGACAAGACATTGATACGCAAACGGCGGTGTTGAAAAAAACGCTGGGCGCGACCAGCACCAGTCCTTACACTTATGATTCTGGGAGTCAATCGCACAGCTGGTGGACCGAAAACTGGCAAACCGTGGTCTTCTCGACCCTCATCGCTATCGTGGCTTGGTTGCTTAGCCTGGTCGTGAGCCGCCTGGCCCCGCGGGCGGCAACAACCGGGCTGGACATCGCCATGACGCATGCCTTTGTGCGCGGTTGGTGGGGGCGGACGACCGCCCATGCCGTCGTCGCCGGCGCCATCGGGCTGGCCATCGGCTGGTGGTCGTTTTACCTCACCGACCACATCCAGTTGGTTGTTTTCTGCTTAGTGGCGTTGATGATCTACAGCACCGGCACCTATTACGGGTTGACCACACGTTTCCATCGGGAAGAAGGAGTAGCATAGATGCAATTTCCAGACGGCTTTGAAGCCAAGTACCAGACCCTTTTACAAGATGAAGCCGCCGCTTTTTTTGCCACCTACCATGAACCGGCGGCCAGCGGCTTCCGCACTAACCCGCTACGCAAGTCGCGCCCATTAAACCTCGAAGGCCCCGCGATCCCGTGGAGCCAGTGGGGACAATACGGCAAGGTGGCCGGCAACGACATCGACCACGTCTCGGGCTATGTCTACAGCCAAGAACCCAGTGCGCAATTTGTCGCCACGGTGTTGGCGCCAGAACCCGGCGAAACGGTCTTGGATCTGTGCGCGGCACCAGGCGGCAAGACGACCCACATCGCCAGCTTCATGAAAAACCGCGGCGTGATCGTCACCAACGAGATCAACCGCGGCCGGGCCAAGGTTTTGGCCAGCAACGTCGAGCGCTTCGGCATCACCAACGCCTTGGTAACCAACAACGATCCGGCCAGCCTGGCACTCGCCTGGCCAGAGGCGTTCGACCGCATCTTGGTCGACGCCCCGTGTTCTGGCGAAGGCATGTTCCGCAAAGACCCCGATGCTACCCAATATTGGACGCCGGATTATCCCGCTGAATGTGCGCGCCGCCAGCGCGAGATCCTCACTGAAGCTGTCAAAATGTTGCGCCCAGGCGGGGTACTGGTGTATTCGACGTGCACCTTCAGCCCAGAAGAAGACGAACAGATCGCCAGCTGGGCGCAACGCGAACTGCCGCTGACCTTAACCCCGATCGCCAAACACGACGGCATCGCGTCCGGTCGCCCAGAATGGGCCGACGGCGATCCCAGTGTCGCCATGTGTGCCCGCCTGTGGCCGCAAGCGCTTAAAGGTGAAGGCCATTTTGTTGCGTGCTTCCGCAAGGCCGGCGACCAAGAAGCGCATGTTAAGCCAGCTGCGATCAGCCGCCTGTCTGCCACCCAACGCCGAGATTTTGACGCCTTCGTCGCCGCCAGCCTGACCCAAGTGCCGGCAGGTAACTTGTCGGCGGTCAAAGACCAGTTGTTTGCCGTTCCTGTCGGTGCACCAGACTGGGCGAAGGTTCACCTCGTCCGCGCCGGGGTGCATGTGGGTACCTTCAAGAAAAACCGCTTTGAAGCCAGCCACAGCCTGGCCACAGCGTTGGCGCCGGAAGCGTTCCAAACCGTGGTCGAAGTGTCCGCAGACGAATATGTCCGCTATCGCCACGGTGAGTTGCTCCACCGCGATCTGCCGGGCAAACGGTATGTGTTGTTGACACACCAAGGCAAAGGGTTTGCACTGGGCAAGCTCGTTGCTGGCAGCATCAAGAATGTTTATCCCAAAGGCTTACGCGTCTAATCAAAAAATCCCGTTCAGACATTTTCTTGTCTGGACGGGATTTTTTTCGCAGTTGCTGGCAATCATTCTCCGACGGCTTCTGCAACCGGGAGTCGGGCGCCAACCAGGCTGGCCGCGCTGAAAAGCTGCGCGACTGCGGCCGGTGTTAGCAGGTGTTGTTCGAGCAACAGCTCGCGCACAGAGCGCTTGGTGGCAACGGCGTTTTTGATCAGCCGCATGGTCGCCTCGTAACCGATCGTCGGCACCAAAACGGTGGCGGCGATGGCAGAGTGTTCGACCATCGTCTGGCAGTCGCCGGCGTTGACCTTGATGCCGGCGACGCACTTGGTCGTCAGCGTCTCGATGGCTTGCGTCAGTTGGGTCATGCTGGCAAAAAGGCTGGTGAAGATGACCGGTTCAAAGGCGTTGAGCTCGAGCTGGCCTGACTGGGCGGCGAGCGTGACCGTCAAGTCGTTACCCATGACGGCAAACGCCACTTGGTTGACGGCCTCTGGGATCACCGGGTTCACCTTGCCGGGCATGATGGAACTGCCGGCTTGGCGGGCAGGGAGCTGGAGTTCGTTGAGCCCGGCTTGCGGGCCGCTGCCCAAAAGCCTGAGGTCGTTGCAGAATTTGTTGAGATCCACCGCCAGCGCCTTCAACGCACCGGAAAAACTGACGAAGCAATCGACGTCTTGGGTGGCATCGATCAGATCGGCGGCCTGGCTCAGGTGCAAGCCGCTGAGGGCATTGACCGTTGCCACGATGTGCGCCTGATAATAGGGACTGGCATTCAATCCGGTGCCGATGGCGGTGCCACCGAGGTTGACGGCGGTCAATTCGCTGGCCGCGTGGCGCACGCGTCGAACGTCGCGGCTGAACATGCTGGCATAAGCGTTGAACGTGTTGCCCCAAGTTGTCGGCACGGCGTCTTGCAGTTGCGTCCGCCCGACACGTAGAAGCGTTTGCGTCAGTGCGGCTTTGGCGCGCAACTGGGCGATCAAAGCCGCGATGGCCGTCAACAGGCCGGGGGTCATGGTCAACAGCGCCATTTTCCCGGCGGTGGGGTAGACATCGTTGGTCGATTGGCCTTGGTTGACCTCGTCGTTGGGATGGATGGCGATGCCACTTTGACGCTTGGCGAGCTTGGCAACGACTTCGTTGACATTCATGTTGGTCGACGTTCCGGCGCCGCCTTGGATCGCCCGGATCGGAAACGCGTCGTGATAATCCCCATGTAACAAGGCGTCACAGGCAGCGATGATCGTCTGAGCCTTATCATGGGCGAGGGTGGCGCCTTGTTCGTTGACGATCGCGGCGGCTTTTTTGATCGTGATGGTCGCTTGAATCAGCGCCGGGTGTACGCGCGCATCGCCGATCGGGAAATTCTCAATGGCCCGCATGGTGTGGACCCCGTACAGGACGTTGTCTGGGACGCGGATACGCCCGACACAATCTTCTTCATAATGCATTTGATAATCCTCCAGTCACAGCTGAAAATTAATTAACAAATTTTAGCTAAAAATTAGCTCAAATTGTTAACAGTATCCCATAGCTCGGAGACGTTGGCAAGGAAGATCATGGTAGAAATCTCACACTGTTATTTTGAAATTCAAGCGGCGTTATTTAATGTGCTCGTTTTAATCGGCGACATCCACAACCGTTCAAGGCACAAAAACACCGCTATCACGCGATTCTCGACCGATTCGGGTGCTAGCGGCATTGGCATTAATTGAAGTTGATGCGGCGCTGGTGGGCATAGTTTTGCAATTCTGCGCTTAAAATAACAGGCACCTTCCGTAGCGCGGCGAAATCTTTGGCCCCAAGCATCGCCATCAAGATCGGCAACTGTTCCTGCCAGCCTTCCAGATGGGCTTGCGTCGCGGCGTCACCGTCTTGGATCAGCCAGTGGAGGACCTGTCCGCTGACTCCCACGGCGCTGGCACCAAGCCGCAGGGCCTTGAGCATATCCCACACCGTGCGCACGCCGCCGGTGGCTAAGATAGTGGCAGAACTGCCTTGCGCCTCTAGAAGCGACTCGACGGTGGATTGGCCGAAGCCTTGCAGATCCGCGAGCAACTCTGGTGCCTGCGTGCGGGCGTTTTCGATCTGGGCAAAATTCGTCCCACCGCGACCGCCGACATCGATGTACGCCACGCCGACGGCCACCAGTTGAGCGATCGCTTCGCGGGTCATCCCGGCGCCCACCTCTTTGACGATGACTGGGACGTCGACATGGGCGACAATGTCTTGGATGTGGTCTAGCCACCGGAAGTCGCGGTCGCCTTCGGGCATCACGGCTTCTTGAACGGCGTTAAGGTGGATCTCCAGTGCATTGGCATCGAGCATTGAGATGGCGTCTTGCGCCTGTTGCCAGGTGGCACCGCCGCCGAGGTTGGCCAGCACGAAGCCATCGGGATTTTCGCGGCGCAGCGGCAAGAAGGTGTCGACGAGAGCGGGTTCGCGCAAGGCGACAGATTGTGAGCCGCTTGCGATCGGCAGATGCAAGGCGTGTGCGAGTCGGCCGAGGCGGGCGTTATACGCGCCGGTTTGCTTGGAGCCGCCGGTCATGGCGTTGATGTAAAACGGCCATTGCCAACCCAATATCTGCGGCCGCACGTCGACTTCTGCGACCGTCATTTCCGGCAGGGGGTCGTGTAGCAGGCGAACTTGGTCAAAACCCGCCGCCGCTTGGGCCTTGTAGAATTTTTCCGCCAAAAAAAGGTGCTCGTCTTTGCGGTGAGACTGCAGGGATTCTGTCATCATGCTTCCTCCGAAAGAACGCGTGCCGCCGGTCCCGGCGCGGTTGCCAAAACTCGCCCGGCAAACGCTGGCGTCAAGGCCTGATGGATCTGGGCAACATAAGGCGCCAGCGTCAAGATCTTGACGTTGGGGCCGGCATCCATCGTCGCATACGCCGGTACGCCTGCCGCTCGCAAGTCGCGCACGATCGCCCAGGCTTGCAGGGTCTCCGGCGTCCAGTAGGTGAACGCCGGGTCACTGGCGAGGATCGCGGCGTGCATCTGCATGCTGCTTTGTTCGGTGAGGTGGCCGATCGTTTCGAAATCTGCTGCCGCTAGGGCCGCCACCATTTGTTTGGCGGCTTGTTCGTTGTGTTCGACCCATGCCGGGTAATAAGGCGAGGTGGCAACGGTGTTGGCCATCAAATTCCGCGAACTGATCGGCTTTTTGCCTTTGTCGACCATCACGACCAGCATCCGCAACGGCAAGCTCGTATCAGGCAAGGCCTCTGCGAAACTCGACGCGTCGTCGACGCCGCGGTGCCAGATCGCCAAGCCCCCATAGATACTGCGCGTCGCCGAGCCCGACCCACGGCGGGCCAGACGTGACAGCGCTTGATCGTCTAACGTCAATCCCGCGGCACGGCTGGCTGCCAACGCCAACGCCGCGTAGGCAGACGCGGAACTCGCCAGACCTGCGGCGGTGGGGACGTGGTTGTGCGACACCACCGTCGCCTTGGCCGTGATGCCGGCACGCTGGCGCACGAGATCCAAGAAGGCGCTGATTTTTGCCGTCGGCTGCAAGGTGCCGTCGAGGGTGAAGCGGTCTTGGTCTAACGTCGGTTCAAAGCTGACGGTCGTGTCCGTATAAAAATCTGCCAGCGTCAACGAGACGCTGCTGGTGTAAGGCAAGATCAACGCGGGATCGCGCTTACCCCAATATTTGATCAATGCGATGTTGGTGTGGGCCCGAGCCGTGACTGTCGACATGTTTTCCTCCTCAATCTGCTTCTGCGGCAAAATCATACTGCCAAGCGGCCGTCGCGCCTGCGGCAATCAGCGCCGTTTGGATCGCGGCAGCTTGCTGGGCGTCTTGAGCTAATGCGATCAAACAACCGCCTTGACCGGATCCCGTCAGCTTGGCGCCCAAAGCTCCGGCAGCGCGCGCTGCAGTAATCAAGCGATCGAGTTGCGCGTTACTAACACCAAGGGCTGCCAGCTGGGTCTGCGCGACATCCAGTTGGTGCCCTAAAGCGACCAGGTCGTCTTCTGCCAGCGCGCGGGCGGCGCGTTGCACCGCCGTTCCGATGGCGGCCAGGCGCGGTTTGGTTGCACGCGGGTTGGCTTCCAGGCGCATGGCGACGGCGCCAACGGCGATTTTGGTCTGGCCGGGGATCCCGGTGTCTGCAATTACCAGCGTTCCGTTGCTCGGAAACGCGATCGGTTTCGTCGGGTGGCCCTTGGTGAACCACTGCGGCGCCTCGGCGCTGGTCGTCGCGGCATCAAGCCCGCTGGGGTTGCCATGGATGACATGCTCGGAGCGTGCCGTCCATGCCAACAGCTCCGCGCGCGACAGCTTGGCGTCACAGGCCGCGAAAATGGCCCGCACGACCGCCGTGGCGGTGGCGGCAGAGCTGCCCATGCCGCGCTCAGGCGGCAACGCACTGTCGATGGTCAACGTCAAGCCGGCTTGGGCCTGCCCAAAATGTGCCAGCAGGTCCATGATCAGTTGCGCGATCCCGGCAAAATTCGTCGTTGCCGCCGCGTCCAGTGCCCCGGTATAAAACTCAGAGACGATCTGTTGGTGATGATCCGCCCGCGGGATCAGCTTGGCGACCAAGCGGATGGACTTCACCGGCAAAGCGATGGCAGGGTAGCCATAAACTACCGCGTGCTCGCCGATCAAGATGATTTTGGCAAAACTTTTGCCACTTGCTTCATGCATAATTTATCCCCTCTAAACTTCCCTTTAAACTATACCCTAAAGCATGGAAATCGGCTAGGTTGTGCTACACTTGAAAGAGTTATCAAGGAGGGGAAATCATGGCCTTACAGTTCATTCTTGGCACCGCCAGTGCCGACCACCGCCAAGCAGTCATCGCGCAGGTGCAAGCCGCATTGGCTGATCTGAAAGCCCAAGTCTTCTATTTGGTGCCCAACCACGTCAAATTCGAATCCGAAGTCAGCCTGATGCAAGGGTTACGCCAAACGCCTCATGCGGCGGTGGCGCAAAATCGGGTCCAGGTCTTGTCGTTTTCGCGCTTGGCCTGGTACTTCCTCAAAGACTCGCCGCTGTACGCGCAACCGCGGCTAGACACCACCAGCAACACTATGCTCGTGGCGCGCCTGCTGGAAGAAAACGCGGACCAGTTGCAGCTGTTCAACGGCTTAGTTCGCGCGCAGGGCTTCGTGGAAAAGCTGGCTGCCCAGCTGGCCGAATTACTGCAAGGCCGCATCGACGCAGGTATTTTGGCGCAAGCGGTCGCCGGGTTGCCAGGATCTGATCGCCACCGCGCCAAGCTCGCAGACCTGGTCGTGATGATGCACGCCTATGAAGCTGCCATCGGCCCGTTTGCCACGCAACCAAGCCTCTTGGCGGGGTTGAACCGGGCCCTCACCGAAGCCGACCTCAGCCATACTTATTTCATCCTCAACCATTTCAACGATCTGGCGGCCAGTGAAGCCCAACTCGTTGATATGATGATGGCCAACGCCGCGTGTGTCAGCGTCTGCTTAACGCTCGACACGCCGCCTAGCGGTGAGGTGCAAGGCCCCGATTTGTTTTTGCCGGCCAAGCGGTTGTACGCGCGCTTAGCCCAACGCGCAACTTCATTGAAGGTACCGGTATTGCCGCCGATCCAAGCGGCGCCGCGGGCGATCAGCACCGCGATGGCAGCGACCGAGGCCTTTTTTGTCGCGGACACCAAGATGGCGCCGCTGGCAGATGCCAAAACTTGGCAGACCAAGCTCGAAGCAGACGGCGGCATCACCTTGGCCAAGGCCGATTCGCCTTACAATGAGTTGCGTCGCGTCGCACAGCTGATCGATCAAGGCGTTCACGCCGGGGCGCGGTATCGTGACTACCTCGTCATCGCTCGGCACCTCGACCCGTACCAAGACCTGATCGCGCCGATTTTTGCCGAATACGACCTGCCGGTGTTTGTCGATCGGGAACAGCCGATGCAACACCATCCGCTGGTGGCGCTGATGGATAGCCTGTTTGCCATCAACGACCATCACTATCAATATCAAGACGTCATGCGGCTATTGCGCACCGAGTTGGTCGTGCCAGATGACATCGCGCTTGACGATTGGCGCCACGCCGTCGATTTGTGCGACAATCATTTGTTGCGCACCGGGGTTACCGGCAGCGCTTGGCTGAAAGATGAAGACTGGCAGTATTTCCGCCGGCGTCAAGACGAAACCAAGCCAGACGCGTTCGATCCGGATAAAACTGCCGCGATCAACACGGTTCGCCGCTTCGTGAAAGCCAGCCTGCCGCCGTTGTATGCCGCGTTAAAAGCCGCAACCACCGGCCAAGAAGCCGCAACTGCCTTGTATCAGTGGCTTATCAATCACGGCGTCGTCGCGCAACTGTCGGCCTGGCGGCAAAACGCAATCGACCGCGGGGACCTGGCGGCAAGCCAGGCTGGGGAACAAGCCTGGGAGGCGTTTGTTGGGATCTTAGACAATTACGTCGCGATCCTCGGGAACACGCCCTTTGATGAAGGCCAGTTCCGCGATTTGATCGCCGCGGGTTTTGCCAGTGCGACGTACACCCAGATTCCATCGACGCTGGATCAAGTCGTGGTTTCTGAAACCGCGCTGACCCGGCTGCCAAAAGCCAAACACGTCTTTGTCATCGGCGCCACAAGCCTGGTGATGCCTGACGTGCCCGACGATTCCGCCTTGTTGTCTGCAGACGACCGCGAGCAGTTACAGCCTTATCTGCCAGACACCGCCTGGTTGCCGTTGAACGGGCCGCAGTCTTCGCTTGGCGATCCCTTCATCAACTACGTCGCGATGCTGGCGGGAAGCCAGACGCTGACGATCAGTTATCCCGGCTTTGCGGACCAAGAAAATCATCCGTCTGTGTATTACACGCGCTTGTCCCAGGCGCTAGGGGTGAAAGAGATCACCTGGGGGCCGGCAGGGTTGGCGACGGCGGTCAAAGAAGTCGCCGGCACGCCGCGTAGCCTGTTGAGCGACTTTGTCCGCGTCGCGCGTCTCAGTCGCGACCACAACGTCGCCATCGGCCACGCGTGGCCGGCAGTGTTGGCCGCCATCAAACAACGCTCAGCGCACCTGCACGATTTGGCCATGCACTTGGACGCCAGCCTTGACTACGACAACAGTGTCGGTAAGCTCGATCCTGACTTGGCCAAGAAACTGTACGGTGAACATCTGAACGTCTCGATTTCTCGACTTGAAACGTATCATCGCAACCCGTTTGAATATTTCTTGAAATACGGGCTGAATCTGCAGCCACGGCCGGAATTTGCGCTGACGTCGCTGGATTCCGGGAGCTTTTATCATGCCGTCCTCGACCAAGCGCTTAAAGCCGCCATCAATGATCCCGAGCTGCCGTTGGTCAAGCGAAGCGACGCTCAGGTCGCGCAACTGGTCAGCGACACGTTGGCCAAGGTGATCGGCAAAGGGGGCTGGGAGATCTTGTCTTCAAGCAACCGGATGCACTACGTTACCTATCGCATGCAGGCGCTGTTGACCACGATGGTCAAGGCCATTCGCGATCAGCAAAAGCGGACGCATTTTCGCCCTAAGCGCACGGAGCAACCGTTTGGCCTAGGCGATCCGAAAATCGCCATGGCGCCGTTGGTGTTGCCGGTGGCAAACGGGCGTCAGATCAGCGTCCGTGGCATCATCGACCGGTTGGATATGGTCAGCATCGACGGGCAAGACTACTTCATGGTGATCGATTATAAGTCCAGCAAACATGAATTTAAGCCGCAAGAAGCCTTTTACGGCGTGTCCATGCAGATGCTGACGTATATTGACGCGGCCAAACACGACTTGCCAAAGCAGCGGCCAGCCGGGGCGGTGTATATGCACATGCAAAAGCCGGCCATCGATTACAAGGCCAGCTATCGCAAAGGGCAGTCCGAGCAAACCGAGCTGTTTAAGCAACACCGCATGCTCGGGTTGCTGGTGTTGCCTGATGACTATTCGCTGGCGTTACCATTGTTGACTGCATTGGATGACCAATTGCCTGATGGCGGTATCGCCAGTCCGATCGTGCAGCTGGAAACGTTGAAAAACGGTGGCCTCTATGCCAGCCGTTCGAAGTTCGTCACCCCAGCGCAGCTGGACTTGTATTTGGCGCACAACCGCCGCGAGATCGTGACAGCCGCAGAAGCCATCATGGCCGGCGACATCGAACTGGCACCGATTCAGTTCAAACAAGAAGCCACCACGATCACCAACAGCGATTACCAAGCCATCATGTTGTTCGATCCGGCGACCGGCAAAGACCGGTACCATCACGTTGACCCGCTGGATCAAGCGACAGTTTTGAAGAAGATCGAGGAGGAAGAAGATGCCGGAGTACACACCGAGCCAACGCCAGGCGATTGAACATGGCGGCCATGACGTGCTTGTTTCTGCAAGCGCCGGATCAGGTAAAACCACCGTGTTAGTCGAGCGAATCTTGCATCGCTTGCGCCAAGGCCAACAGCTGTCGCGCATGCTGATCGTGACGTTCACCAACGCCGCGACTGCAGACATGAAGCTGAAGATTCAAAAAAAGCTCAAAGAGGCAATCGACGCAGAAAAGGATCCGGCCATCCACCGGCATCTCGTCACCCAACTGGCGATTTCAAACGGGGCGCCGATCATGACCTTGGATGCCTTTTCCAATCAGATCGTCCAGCAGTATTACTATGCCATCGAGTTGGATCCCGGGTTTCGTCTGCTGTCCGATCCGATCGAGCGGACCATCTTGGAAGAAGAGGTATGGGGGGATGTCTGCGAGGTTTTGTACGCCAGCGACGAGCAAGCGGCTTTCACCGCCTTGGCGGACAACTTCAGCCAAGGTCAAGATGATTCCGGCTTGATGACGACAGTTTTTAAACTGATCGACTTTGCCAACACCACCACCAATCCCGTCCAGTGGCTGGCAGATTTGGCGACGCCGTATGCACCAGAGACGTTCGACCAAGACTACGCCACACGCTATTGGCCGACCATCGCCGCGCAGTGCCGAGAAGCCGCCGCGGAATTGGAAGCGTTGCTCCCAGATCTTGATCCTGATGACAAGGCCCACCTTAAAGGCATCGAGAATCTCAATCAGACGATCGAAGCGCTCAAGGTGCTGGCCGCCAGCGCCCCGGCAGATTATCAAGCGGCCTATGAGGCATTGGCCGCATTCAAATGGGGAAGCTGGCCAAGCGGCAAGGCGGCGTCAGACGCGGCCCAGGCAGCCAAAGACCACACCAAAGCTGCACGCAACGCGATCAAAGATCGGTTCACCAAAGATGTTGCCGACGCTTTGACCATCGCGCCCGATGATCTCAAGCACGCGCTTGAACACGCCTATCCGCTAATGCAGACGCTCAGCACCGCTGCTCAAGAATTCTTCCATGCATTTGCGGCAACAAAACAAGAGCGTCACCTGCAAGACTTCACCGACATCGCCCACAACGCCTTGGCGATCTTGCAAAGCATTGACCCCCACACCGGCAAGCCGATCGCGGATAACTTCAAGACCAGCTTCGACCAGGTGTTTGTCGATGAGTACCAAGACATCAATCCGTTGCAAGAAGCGCTTCTAGATGAGGTCAGCCAGCTGACGCCTGGCAACCGGTTCATGGTGGGGGACATCAAGCAGAGTATTTATGGCTTCCGCTTGGCCGACCCGAGGCTGTTTTTGGCGAAGTATCACCGCTTCGGCGATGCCGACACGCCAGGCGAGCGGCTGGTACTCGCCAAGAACTTCCGGTCCACCAGCAACGTCATCGACTTCACGAACCTGATCTTCAGCCAGCTGATGGATGAACAAGTCGGGGACATGGACTACGATCAAGACGCCCAACTGCAACGCGGGACCTTCGACGCACCAGCTGACTTTGCGCCGACCACCGAGCTGTTGGTGAACGTCGACGAATCCGCCACAGAAGACGCGGACGCTACAGAACAGGCGGAAATCGATAAGGCGACTCGGCAGGTGCAACGCGTCATCGCCAAGATCCAAGCGTTAGTCAACGACCCCAAGGCCGTCTTATATGAAGGGTTTGATAAAAAGACCCAGACTTGGCGTACCCGGCGGATCGCATACCGCGACATTACTCTGTTGGTCCGCAGTCGCACCCAAAACGTCACGATTCAAAGCGCTTTTGCCGCCGCCAATGTGCCGATCGTGGTGGCAGACGCGCAAAACTATTTCAAAACCACGGAGCTGATGACGATGCTCAGTCTCTTGCGGCTGATCGACAATCCGCACCAAGAGATCCCGCTAGTCGCAGCGTTACGCTCGCCGCTGGTGGGCATGTCTGCCGATCAGCTCGCGTTGATCCGGTTGGCCAAGCCCGAAGCCAGCTTCGATGACGCTTGGGAAGCATTTTTGGCCGCGCCGGCAGCATCGACTTGGCGCCAAAAAACCCAGGCCAAGGCCAAGCGGTTCCAACAGCAGTTGGCAGACCTGCGCGACTTTGCCAAGGAACACGAACTGGTCGAGCTGATCTGGCGGTGTTACGACGAATTCGGTTATCTGGATTACGTCGGCGGCCTGCCAGGTGGCAACCAGCGCCAGGCCAACCTGCGCGCACTGGCCGGCCGGGCGGCCAACTACGAAAACGGCGGCTTCCGCGGCTTGTTTGCGTTCATCCACTTCATCGAGCTGATGCAAAAACAAGACAAAGACCTCGACACCGCTGTCACCGTCGATCCTGATGTCGATGCCGTGTCGTTGATGACCATTCACGCCAGCAAAGGCCTGGAGTTCCCGGTGATGTTCCTGCTGTCGGCGGAAAAGCAGTTCAATCTGCGCGACCTCAGCGCCACGTCGGTCCTCACGCCGGAACTGGCCGGAATCCAATGGACGGATCCTGAGTCTTCGGTGCGCTATCTCTTGCCGCAGTATCTGCAGGCAAAGACGCAAAAGCGGTCACAACTCTTGGCCGAAGAAATGCGGCTGCTGTATGTCGCGCTGACCCGCGCCAAACAATACTTATACATCGTGGGGACCGTCAAAGACAAAGAAGCCGCGCTCAAGCCTTGGCAAAGTGCGACCAGTGCCGGTTCGCAGATCTTGCCGGCCCAGTTGCGCGCCAAGGGTAAAAGTTACCTGGACTGGCTGCTGATGGCGCTGTTGCGCACACCGGCCCTTGATGGCGACGGCCTGCCGGAAACGTTCAACGCCCAGGCCAAGATCGAATTTGCCACGCCAACAGAAGTTGCGACAACCAGCCAACCGGCCAAGGTCGAAACAACGACCATGCCGGCGTTGGATCTCGATCTGACCACCTGGTTTGATTGGCAGTATCCGCATGCCGCGGCGACCAAAACCACCGGTTTTCAAAGCGTCACCGAGATCAAGCGGGCGCTGAGTGAAGACCCGACCAACGCAGAGCTGGTCAAAAGCGGCCGCCAGCTCGCCGGCAACCGTTTTGTCAGCGATTTTGCGACGCCGAAATTCTTAGCCCGGCCGCAAGGCGTCTCGGCCACTGCCATCGGGACGGCGACGCACCGGGTGCTGCAGATCCTCGACTGGCACCAACCGGCCGCAAACGCCGTGCCTGATGCCATTGGCCAGCTGGTCGCGACTGATCAGGTCGACGCAGATGTCGCGGCAGGCATCAACCAAACCAACTTGGTGGCCTTTTGCCAGTCTGAGTTTGGCCAGTTGATCGCCGCGCATGCAGATTCATTGCAGCGCGAAGTCGCGTTTTCACTGTTGCTGCCGGCCAGTGACGTTTTTGCCACAATGGCAGGTGATGCCAGCAGCGACATCATGGTCCATGGGATCATCGACGGCTTCATCGACACACCTGATGGCATCGTTGTGTTTGACTATAAAACCGATCGGGTCGCCAATGCTGACGCCTTGTTGCCGCGCTACACCACCCAGCTGCAGCTTTATGCCAAAGCACTGGCGCTGATGCAACCCCGGCCGGTCGTTGGGCGCTATCTGGTTTCACTGGTGCATGGCAGTACCGTTGCCGTAGCCAAGGGCGCTCAAGAATAGTAGAATAGATACATTATTAACGAAACGAGTGAAGTCATGTCTTCAGACACCATTTATGCGGTGCTTGACCTTGAAACAACCGGCACCACCGTCAAAAATGGCGACCGCATCATCCAGATCGGGTGTGCCTTCGTCCAAAATTCGCAGGTGATCGCGACGATCAACCAGCTGATCAATCCAGATCGACCGGTACCCGCGGCGATCCAGCGGCTGACACACCTGCATCCCGACGACCTCGTCGCGGCACCTTATTTTGCTGAAGTGGCCCCTGATCTCGCCAAGAAGCTGACAGATACCGTGATCGTCGCGCACAACGTCAATTTTGACTATCCTTTCTTGAGTGCTGAATTCGAGCGGGTAGGGCTACCGGCGCTGACCAATCCGGCAATCGACACGGTCGAGCTTGCCCAAATCTTGTTGCCCACACAAGGCAGCTACCGATTATCGGACTTGACAGCAGCGCTCAACATCACCCATCTTAATCCGCACCGCGCAGACAGTGATGCGATTAGTACCGCGCATCTGTTCAACACCTTGACCGCCAAGTTCCAGGCGCTACCGACCAGCATCCAGAAGTTGCTCGTGCACCTTAGCGGTCATCTGGCGCGGCAAACCGGGCAGTTTTTGGCCGCCCAGTTGCAGTCCGGCGTGACGCCGGCAAGCGATCAGGTGCAAGTCGGCGAATTGGTGCTCAAACGCTTGCCTCAGCCACTTGAGAGCCTGGCGCAGCGGTATTATCCGCTAACAGACAAGGCCAAACGTGCCTTGTTAGCGCCGCGCTTCAAGTTACGCGCCGCCCAAGCTCGGATGATGGATGCCATCTATCACAATGCGACGACCACCAAACAACCGCTGCTGATCGAAGCCGGCACCGGGCTGGGCAAAACGATGGGGTACTTGTTGCCTTACGCGTTTGTCGTCGACACGACGCAGCAACTGGTCGTCACCACCGCCACCACCGTGTTGCAACAACAAGTCTTTGACCAGGTCCAAACCGTGGCGGCGTTGTGTGATCTGCCGCTGGCCGCGGTGGTGGTCAAAAGCCCACGGCATTACCTCAACCTGGCGGAATTCCACACGGCGCTTGAGGTGCCTGACGCCGATCGACTGACGCGACTCTTAGAGATGAAACTGGTCGTGTGGCTGACTCAAACCACCACCGGCGACTTGGAAGAGCTACGGCTGACCAATTACCGCGCCCCTTTGTTCAACAAGGTCAGTCACAACGGTAACCAAGCCGGTGCCAGCAACGGGCCGTGGCGGCAGTATGATTTTTATGCGCGCCTGCAGACCCGGATCACCCAAAGTCAGATCATCATCACCAACCACGCATATCTGGCCCATCACGTGGAAGCACTCGCCGCCAAGCGGCCTTATCTGGTCGTCGATGAGGCGCAACATTTTGCCGGCCACGTCGCGGCGGCAGAGGCACAGCGGATCGCGTTTGCCAAGTTGCGCAAACACCTGCAGCGGCTCGCCAAGTTGATCGACCATCCGGGCAAAAATAGCCTGTTAGCCATTTACGCGCATTCAAAGGTCAACACCTATCAGCTGCAAAGCCTGGCGACAGCGGTCGCCGCGACGATCGCCACGATCGAATCGACCCAGCAACGGCTGTTCAAACGCTTTTGTCCGACGTTACCGGAAGGGTTCCATGAGCAGACACTGATCGACACCGATGCCGCTTGGTTGGCGGCGGACTTGGCGCGGGTCATCCCCAAGCTCAACGCGCAGCTGGATGCCGTCGTCGCCGTTGGCAACCAACTAGCCACAGATTTTACCAGCCATCCCGAACGCTTCACTCGCGATGACGCCGCGCTGTTTCAGGCGCTAGTCGCCGTCGTGGCGGCGATCACGACCACCGCCCAAGATCTGCCGGCGGTCGACTTGGATGCTCTAGCAGACGGGCGCAACGGCGTATGTCGCCTGCAGCTGACCAACGGGCGTGATGTGTTCAGCCTCCAGATCGCTTGGGACCGTTTCGACGTTGCCGATCGCGTTCACGCCATGCTCGCAAAATTTGTTGCCCCGGTCATCGTCGGGGCGACCTTGGTCGTCGATCGTAGCTTTGCGTTTCTCACCAAGCAGCTGGGGTTGCCAGCTGATACGCCCAGCCTGCAGCTTCGCAGTCCATTTCACTACAAACAACAAGCCCAGCTGTTCGTCGACCCGCAAGCGCCTGAGCCCAACGGTGACGAAGGTGAGTACCTCAATTACCTGGTGGCTGCCATCAGTAAGCTGGCAGAGGGCAAGCACCAAACCATCGCGCTGTTTACGTCTTTGAAGATGATCGCGGCCGTTTATGCGCGGTTAGCGAAATTACCAATCGCTGGGAACAAAGAGATCTTGGCGCAAGGGGTGACCGGTTCCGCGGAAAAAATCGCCAAGCGGTTTGCGCTCGGAGACAACTCGCTTTTGTTAGGCGCGGCCAGTTTCTTTGAAGGCATCGATTATCCGGACAAGCAGTTGGAAATGGTGATCCTCACGCGGCTACCGTTTGACGCGCCGCAAGCACCGCTCACCTGGGCCAAACATCAGCAGCTCGAAGCTCAAGGTATCGACGCCTTCACCGCCGACGCCTTGCCGATCGCGGCGATCCGCCTGCGGCAAAGCTTCGGGCGGCTGATCCGCACTGAACACGACCGCGGCGTCTTCGTCTGTTTGGATTCGCGGCTGGTGACGACCAAATACGGCCGCCAACTCCAACACGCCTTGCCCAATCTCAAACCGATGCAACTGGATGTCACCACGATCACGCGTTACGCCCATGCGTGGTTAAATCATCAACCACTGAACCATTCAAAGGAGGACTCACATGCGTAGAGCAAACCGCAGCAATTGGCAGCGTCGCGCATGGATCATCGCCGGCTTGGCGTTGATCGTTGTTGTTTTAGGCATTTATGCGCGCAGTCTGGCGCCACTTCACCAGGTTCGCAAAGAGGCGATCGCCATCGCCGAAAAAAAAGCTGACGTGCAAGACGTCAGCGCGTTTTATTGGGATAAACAGCGTCAGTCTTATCTGACCGTCGCCGGTACCACGAAGAAAAACCAGCGCATCTACGTGTTGATCGCGCAACACAACGGCCATGTCACCGTACTGAAGCAAAACGCCGGCATCACGCGTGAAACCGCGGAAAACAAGGCGATCGCCAGCTTTGCCCCCAAGAAGATCATCTCCGTTGGCCTCAGCCAACGTGGAAAGAAATTCGTTTGGGATGTTGGCTACCGCGCAAAGTCTGGTAAACTAGGCTATGTGACGTATGATTTCAAGAGCGGTGCACAGCTTTTTGCCGTCGCAAACTTGTAATCGAGTAGAATTGGGGATGAATTTATGCATTTAGCAAAGCGTGTCATCAACGTGGCGCCTTCTGCCACTTTAGCCGTCTCAAACCTCACCAAGCAGATGAAAGCGCGGGGGGAAGATGTCATCGATTTATCGATTGGCCAGCCTGATTTTGAAACACCCAAGGCGATCAACCAAGCCGCCATTGATGCCATTAACCAAAACCTGACGAGTTTCTACACGCCGGCCACTGGGATTTTGCCGCTGCGAGAAGCCATCAGCGAACATGTTGAGGCGCAGACCAAAGTCCATTACGATCCCAAGCAGATCGTGGTAACCACCGGCGCGAAATTCGCCTTATACGCCTTGTTCCAGGTGTTGTTAGATCCAGGCGAAGAGGTCCTGGTGCCAATTCCGGGCTGGGTTTCTTATGTCGAGCAGATCCGTCTGGCTGGTGGCGTGCCGCGGCCGGTCGTTGCCAAGGCGAACTTCAAGGTGACTGTCGATGAACTTGAAGAACAGCGCACTGGCAAGACGCGCGCCGTGATTATCAACTCACCGACGAATCCGACCGGGGCAATTTATTCACGCCAAGAGCTGACGCTGATCGGCAATTGGGCATTGAAACACGACATCTTGGTCGTGGCTGACGATATTTATCGTGACTTGATCTATAACGGCACCAGTTACACCTCGATGATCGAAATCGATCCGCTGATCACCGCCAACACGGTCTTGATCTCTGGGGTTTCCAAGTCTTATGCGATGACAGGCTGGCGGATCGGCTTCTTGGCCGGCCCGGAAAAAATCACCACCGCCGTTGGCACCATGCTTGGCCACGCCACCGGCAACGCGACCGCCGTCGCCCAATATGCGGCACTTTCGGCGTTTTCCGGCGACCAAGCACCGGTTGAAACCATGCGTCAAGCGTTTGAACAGCGCTTGAACGCGGTTTACGATCGCCTGATCAAGATCCCTGGCTTCGAGCTTGCTCAAAAGCCGCAAGGGGCCTTTTACCTGTTCCCGAACGTGCGGCGGGCCGCACAGCTCACCAACTACGCCAGCGTCGACGACTTTGTCGCGGCCTTGCTGAGCGAAACCGGCGTCGCGCTGGTACCAGGGCGCGCGTTTGGCATGCCAGAACACGCACGGTTGAGTTATTCCAAGGATATGCACAGCCTGATGGAAGCCCTTGACCGCATTGCAGCGTTCGTTGGCAACAACTGAGATCATCACAAGGAGAAATTTGAACCTATGACTGAAACAATCCGTATCAAAGATGCCGCCCAGCACGTTGATGAAGAAGTAACCATCAACGGCTGGTTGACCGACAAACGTTCCAGCGGCAAGATCGCGTTCTTGCAACTGCGTGACGGGTCGGCCTTTTTCCAAGGCGTCGTGTTGAAAAACGCGGTTTCCGAAGAAACGTTTGCTACCGCTAAAGAACTGCGCCAAGAAACCAGCATGACGATCACCGGCACGATCCACGAGGACAGCCGTAGCCATTTTGGTTATGAAATCGAAGTGCACACCATCGAGGTGATCGGTGAGTCTGAAGATTACCCGATCACGCCTAAGGAACACGGTATCGAGTTCTTGCTCGATCACCGTCATCTGTGGTTGCGTTCCAAGCGGCAGTTTGCCATCCAGCAGATCCGCAACGAAATGATCCGCGCAACTTATGAATTCTTCAACAACGAAGGCTTCATCAAGATGGACCCACCGATCCTGACCGGCAGTGCCCCAGAAGGCACCACCGAATTGTTCGAAACCGAATACTTCGATAAGCCTGCTTACCTCAGCCAATCCGGCCAGCTGTATGCTGAAGCAGGGGCGATGGCGTATGGCAAGGTCTTCACTTTCGGACCGGTATTCCGCGCGGAAAAATCCAAGACTCGCCGGCACTTGACCGAATTTTGGATGATTGAACCGGAAATGGCCTTCATGCATCAAGACGAAAGCCTGGAGATTCAAGAACACTACATCGCCTTTTTGGTTCAAAGTGTCATCGACAACTGCGAGTACGAACTGAAGCTGATCGACCGCGACGTCGACACGCTCAAGAAGTACACGAAATTGCCATACCCACGGATCCGCTACGACGAAGCCATCGAAATGTTGCAAAAAGCAGACTTCGACGTCAAGTGGGGCGATGACTTCGGTTCTCCTGAAGAAACCTATCTGTCCGACCAGTTCGAACAACCGGTGTTCGTGCTGAACTACCCAAAGTCAATCAAGCCGTTTTACATGTTGCCAGAAGAAGGCCGCGACGACACTTATGTCTGCGCTGACCTGCTGGCACCGGAAGGTTATGGCGAAATCATTGGCGGCTCCGAGCGTGAAGTCGACTATGACAAGCTCAAAGCCCAGATTGTTGCCAAAGGCCTGTCACTGGACGAATATGAATGGTACTTAGATTTGCGTAAGTATGGTAGCGTTCCGCATTCCGGCTTCGGCCTCGGTTTCGAACGCGCCATCACCTGGATCTGCCATCTCGATCACCTGCGCGAAGCGATTCCGTTCCCACGCATGATCAACCGGATCAAGCCGTAATCACACACAGGGTCGAGACCGCCGTCTTGACCCTGTTGTGCTATCTCAAGGGGGATTTATTGCATGTCTGACGCTTTGAATAGCTTCATCCAAACCGGCCAAACCAGTTTCTCAGACGCGCTGTTTGCCCATTATGCCCAAAGTGATTTGACACACAGTGAGTTTGTCGTGTATTTGTTTTTGACGCGCTGGGGGCAACACCACCCAGAAGCGCCTGAACCCGCCGCGTTTGCGCAGGCGGTGAAGATGACGCCGAGTGCGGTGTACACCACCATCAACAGTCTGATTCAAAAACAAGCCATCGCGTTGGTCAGCCACACCGACAACGCCGGCCACAGCGTCGATCAATACGACGTCACGCCGCTGTTGCGCCGGCTGCTGGACACGCCGACAGCGACAACGCAGGTGCCCAGCAGTGCTGGCAGCAGCGTCTTCAACCAGATCGAAATCGAGTTTGCCCGGCCGCTGTCGCCGATCGAGCAGCAAACCATCAGCGACTGGTTGAACATCGATCACTACGATCCTGGCGTCATCGAATTGGCGCTGCGCGAAGCGGTGGTCAACCAAAAGTATTCTTTGCGCTACATCGACCGCATCTTGATCGCCTGGGAGAAACAACACCTGACGACCCCGCAACAAGTGCAGGCCTACCAGGCGCAGCGCAACCGGCTTTAACAAGGAGGGCAACATGACTGACGAGCAAGCACGAGAATTTTTCGACGCGGTGTTACAACGATATCCTAACGTACCGCCGACGCTCAACGCCAAGAATCCGTTTGAGATCTTGGTGGCCGTGTTGTTGTCGGCCCAAACCACCGACGTTGCCGTCAACGCGGTGACCCCGAAGCTGTTTGCGGCGCTGCCAGACGCCAAGGCGATGGCCGAAGCGACCCCCGAGGCGATCGAACCTTACATCGACCGTCTCGGGTTGTACCACAACAAAGCCAAGTACCTGCACGCGTTAAGCGTGCAGCTGGTCGATCGCTTCGACGGGGCGGTGCCGCAAACATACGCCGAGCTCACCGCGCTGCCAGGCGTTGGGCGCAAAACCGCGACGGTGGTGCGCACCGATGCGTTCAATCTTCCAGGCATCGCCGTTGACACGCATGTCAGCCGCATTTGCAAGGGCTTTGCAATCGTTCCCGCGTCTGCCACGCCGGACCAGATCCAGCGCCGGCTGGAAAGCCTGATGCCACAAGCCACCTGGATCAATCTGCACCGCGCGCTGATCCGGGTGGGGCGGGAGTGGCTGACCGCCCGCGATCCAAAGTTACCGCCGGAATGGGAACGTTTTGCCCAATGGTATCAACCACTCAACAAGGGGGAACAAGCATGACTGATACGATCTTACCGTCCAAGCGGCACGCCAACCGCGAGTCTTGGGACCATTATTTCATGAAACTGGCCGGCAATGTTGCCGAACGCTCGACGTGTGAGCGGGCGACGGTCGGGGCGGTGTTGGTCAAAGACCACCGCATTATCGCCACCGGCTACAACGGCAGCATCTCCGGCGACCCGCATTGCGACGACGCCGGCCACCTCATGCGCGACGGCCACTGTATCCGTACGCTGCATGCGGAGATGAACGCGATCTTGCAATGCGCGCTCAACGGTGTGTCGACGCGCGGGGCGACCGTGTACGTGACGTTTTTCCCGTGTTTGAACTGCACCAAGGCGCTGATCCAAGCCGGGGTCTCGCGAATCTATTACGCCAACGACTACCGCAACGACCCTTACGCGGTGGAATTATTGGCCAATCACCAGGTCCCGGTCAACCACCTGCCGCTGAACGAACAGTGATCTGGTAGCCGAAGCGGAGAAAAGGATGGTTGAGATGGATAGAAAAATGCCCAGTATCATGTGGACGCGTGGCCGGCGAATCGTCGAAAACGGGGACGTGCAAATCGATGACGTCGACGCTGATCTCGGCGTTATCAACGCGATCGTCTACGGCACCTGGCCGTATGTGGTGACCGTTGGCGTCGACGCATCAGAAGACGGTTGCGACTGTCCATTTTTTGGTGCGCACGGCTTTTGCAAACACGTCGCCGCGGTGGTGATCTACGCCCAAGAACACGCCAATTCCGTTGAAGACTTCATCGCAGATCCCAGTGGCGAAGCCCGCCCGCACACGCTTTTCCCCTCCGCGGCGACCAAAACATCAGAAGGGGCCCGCTTGGTTGCCCAACTTGGCATTCAAGCACCGGCGTATTTTCACGGCTTGCCTGAAGCCCCGGCACCGAAGCTGGCACTGGAAATCACGCTGGTGGTGGTGCGCTTTGTCGACGAAACCTACCAGATCGGCAACCGCTTTGCGCTGAAATTCCGCATCGGTGAGCGCGGCAGCAACAAGCGCTATATCATCCGCAAACTCGGTGATTTTCTCAACGCCTATGGCCATAACGGTGAATTTCTCGCCACCAATAAGGCGCGCTTCAAGCTGTCACCGGCTGTCTTCACACCTGAAGAGCGGGAGCTGTTGGCGACCATCGCCGGCATGGAGCTACCGGCATCATATCAGCTGCGGGGCATGAGCGACTACAAGCGGTACGTGGTGTTGCCGCTGGGCAGCTTCCAGCACCTGCAGCCGCTGCTGGCCAAGTTACCCATCGTGTTTGCCCCTGATGGCAACACTCCGGTCGGGCCGGCGCCAAAGCTCGAAGCGCTGACGCCGGAAGCGGCAGTCTATACCGCCACTGTCACCGAAACGAACGGCGATTATGCCCTGGCCGTCGGGATCTATGCAGATGGGGTGGTGCCAGATGAACATGTTGTGATTCGCGGCGATACCTGCTACACGATTTCTACCGCCCAGCAAGACGTGTTGACCACCTTTATCGCATCGATCCAAGCCCGGGCCGGCGTTGATCAAGAGGCGGAAGTCTTGCGCTTCAAGGCCGCAGAAAAAGACAGCCTGGTCGCACTGTTGGCATATTTCCATCAAATTGGCACGGTGCAGGCCCCAGCAGACCTGGTGCCGGCGCCGATGACGCCGCATTTTGACCTGCACCGGGCGGGCAATGCCGCTGAGTTGACGCTCAGCTTTGATTACAACGGGACACTGATCCAAGACGGGGCCACTGATACCCCGGTAGCGCGCAACATGCCCCAAGAACAACAAGCCCACGCGTATCTCAAAGGACTCGGATTCAAGCCACGGGGTTCAGTTTGGCGCCGAGATTTCGACGACGCAGAGGCGCTTTATCACTTCTTCACGGCGGAGTTGCCCAATATGCGCGCCAATGGCGTCGTGACGCTCGATTCCGCCTTGGCCGCCCGGCTGCAAGCGGGGGCGGCGTTAGCGCCCAAGGTTAAGGTCAGCGAAAGCGGCGGGTTGTTGGCGGTTAACTTCACGTTCAACGGCATCGGGGATTCAGAAGTCGATGCCATCTTGGCGCAGTTAGAAACCAACAAGCCTTACGTGACCCGTGCAGACGGCAGTATCGTCCAAGTCGATGAATCGCTGACGCAGATGTCGCACGCGTTAAAACAACTCAGGCAACAAGGGCGCCCGAGCGGTGGGGTGGTGCAGGTACCGGCAGCGCAAGCCTTGGTCGTGCAGGCTGCGCTCGGGGACACAGCAGAATTTGATGCCCAGTTTGCCACGCTTGCCCGCGATCTCGCTCATCCGGAAGCTTTCCCGATGACGCCCCGTCCAGTCCATGCCACCTTGCGCCCGTACCAACTGGCCGGTGTGCAATGGCTGGAGATGCTCAACGCCCACGGTTTCGGTGGGATCTTGGCTGATGAAATGGGCCTGGGCAAGACACTGCAGCTGCTGACGTTTTTGCACGACCATTTGGCTGCCAACCAGGTCAGCTTGGTGGTCGTGCCGGCGTCTTTGCTCTACAACTGGCTGGCAGAATGCCACAAGTTCACGCCTGATATCAACGTGGCCGTGGTCGATGGCACTAAGGCGGTGCGGCGGGAGATGATCGCAGATGACCAACACGAACTGTTGATCACTAGCTATAACAGCATCTTGCGCGATGCTGACGATTACGCCGCGCGGGACTTGCAGTATTTGGTGCTCGACGAGGCCCAATATGTTAAAAATGCCGGGTCCAAGACCCACCAATGCCTCCGCCGGCTCAAGCGCCACAACACCTTTGCGCTTTCCGGTACGCCGGTTGAAAATCGGGCCGAAGAGCTGTGGGCACTGTTTGCTTTGGTTATGCCAGGCCTGTTGCCGGCCAAAAAGGCGTTCAACCAGCTTTCCCCGGAAACCATCGCGCTACAGGTCAAGCCGTTTATTTTGCGTCGGGAGAAGGCGACAGTCCTCAAAGACCTGCCGGAAAAAGTCGAATCCACGCTCACTAACGAGATGACGACCGCCCAAAAAACGGTTTACCTCGCGCAACTCAAGCAGATGCAGGTCAAGGTGGCAGGCTTGTCGGCGTCGGGCTTCGTCAAAAACCGTCTCGAGATCCTCGCTGGGCTCACCCGCCTGCGTCAGATCTGCGACACGCCGGCGTTATACATGCCTGAATTTACCGGCGAATCCGGTAAGCTCGAACAACTCAGCGAATTGATCCAACAGGCGGCCGCCAACGGTCGTCACGTCTTGATCTTCTCGCAATTCACCACGATGCTGGCACAGATCAAAGCCCGCTTGGATGCCGCCAAGTTACCGGCGTTCGTGCTTCAAGGCGCCACCAAGGCCAAAGAACGCCTGGCGATGGTCGATGCCTTCAATGCTGGAAAGCGCCAGTTCTTCTTGATTTCGCTAAAAGCAGGTGGTACCGGCTTGAACCTGACCGGCGCCGACATGGTGATCTTGTGTGATCTCTGGTGGAACCCCGCCGTTGAAGATCAAGCCATCGCTCGGGCGCATCGCATCGGCCAAAAACACCAAGTCGACGTCTACCGCCTGGTGACGCAAGGCACCATCGAAGAACAGATTCTTAAGCTGCAGGCGCAAAAGCGCGACTTTGTCGACCAGGTGCTTTCAGGCACCGGCAACAAAGGCAGCCTGACACCAGAGGACATCAAGCAGATCTTGGGTCTCGATAGCGAATAAAAAAATAGCCCACTCCGAATCGATTCGGAGTGGGCTATTTTTCAGGTTATCATTGTGAAGCGCTGGCAGCACTCGAGGCAGGGGCGCTGGAAGCGGCGCTCGAGGAGCTCGAAGCCGGCGCACTCGAGGCACTGCTACTTGGCGCCTGCGAACTTGTCGCGGCACTGGAGCTGGACATGATGCTCGAAATGCTGGAGCTTGAATCGCTGCTGGAACTAGATTCTATGCTGGAGCTGGAACTTGACGGTTCAGAACTTTCGCTGACGCTGCTGCTACTCGAGTCAGTCGTTGCACGGCCGGTGCCTGCTACTGCAGTTTTAGATGTCGGGCCGTAGCCTCTGACATACAACTCCCGCGTCGTATTGGCAGTGGAGCCGCTGACAGCGGTGCCGGGGTTTGAGCCTTCCAAGATATGCTCGACCAAGACGGAACTAGGTTTCTTCCAATCACTATTGGTCAAGTTGTTGTGATCGTACTCATAGCTCATCAGATATTTGTAGATCTTCATCGCAATCTCTTGTTGCGTGTAATTCAAGCCCGCATAAGTCGGCTTGTCATAGCCGGTCCAGACCGAAATCACACGTTGTTTGGTGTAGCCGGTGAACCAGGAGTCTTTGGAGATTCCCGTAGCCCCTAATGCAGGGTTAGCCGCGAGCTCCGAATCGGTGTAGTCCGTCGTCCCGGTCTTGCCGGCTTCGTGCAGGCCTGAGACCTTGGCGGCAGTACCAGTGCCACTGCTGTCGGTCAGCACGCCTTTGAGCATGTCGGTAATCATATACGCAGTGCTGGACTTCATCGCCCGGGTCCCGGTAGCATCGAAGCTGGTGGTGGTGCCATCGGCGGCGACGACTTTATTGATGTAGTAAGGTTTGTAATACGTCCCGCCATTGGCAAAGGCGCCATACGCACCGGCTTCTTGTTCCGTTGTCACAGAAGCCCCGATCCCGCTGGAAAGGAATTGTTCGTTCTTTGAAAGGGTGATGCCCAGGCCCTTTAAGAAGTTGTTTGCCCGCGTCAGCCCAACTGCATCCAGTGTTCGTACCGCTGGTACGTTCCGGGAACCGACCAGTGCTTTGCGCATCGAGATGATGCCTTGATACTTCTTATCCCAGTCATACAGTTGCTTGTCGGTGCCGGCGTAAGTGTAAGGTGAATCGTCGAGTTGTTGGTAAGTTGAATAGTTCAGATACTCGATTGCCGGCCCGTAATCCATCAGTGGCTTCATTGTCGATCCGTTGCTGCGGGTGTTGCGCGTCGCGCGGTTGAACCCGAGCTGAACGTCACCGGTTTTACGACCGCCGATTTGGGCGATGACCTTACCGGAATTCGGGTCAGTCATCGTGACAGCGGTTTGCAGCTTGTTATCCGGGAAGTTCACGTACTGGTCGGAGTTGACAATGTTGTACAACTCTTTTTGGGCATCCATATTGATGTTGGTATAGATGCGCAGGTTGGCCGTATACGGATTGGTATTCATCTTCTTTTTGACTTCCGCGACGACTGAAGTCAGATAGGAGTCGACCACTTTGTCGTTCGTGTTCGTCGTGGTTGTGCTCTTTTGCGGCACCAAGCCTTCCGTGATCGGGGTGGCCTTGGCCGCGGCGGCTTCTTGGGCGGTGATCTTGGAATCACGCAACATCGCGTTAATCACGTCATCGCGCCGATCTTTGGCTGCGTTAGGGTGGTTATATGGGTCGTAGCCCGCCGGTGATTGCGGCATCCCTGCCAGCATAGCAGTTTGGGCCAGCGATAAATCTTTCAGTGGTTTGCTGAAGTAGTATTTCGACGCCGTTGCCATCCCGTATTGGTTGTTGTCCATCCAGACTTTGTTGATGTAATACTCAAGGATCTGGGATTTGGAATACTTCTGTGCGACTTGCATCGCCAACCAAGCCTCTTGGGCCTTCCGGCGTAGCGTTTGGTCGCTGGCTTTGGTCGAGAACACAGACAGCTTGATCAGCTCTTGGGTGAGGGTGGAACCACCTTCCAGACCGTTGCTGCGGTTGGTAATGTTGTTGAAGAACGCGCCGCCGATCCGGATCGGGTCGACGCCAAACTTTTCTTTATAAAAACGTCGGTCTTCGATCGACACGACCGCGTCTTTGAGCGTCTGGGGGATCTGGTCGTCTGGGATATAGGTCCGATTCTCGACGCCCAAGGTGGTGATTTCTTTGCCCTTGTCATCATAGATAATGGTGCTACCCGCACTCTTCAGGCGGTTTTCGGTCACTTTAGGGGCGTCTTTGGCATACCATGCAAACAACGCCAGCCCAGCCAATAACGCCACGACAAACACGATGGCGATCCACTTCAAGATGCGCACCCAAAGACGCCCGTTTGGCGCAGACTTCCCTGAACGCTTATGGCGCTGAGCCATCCGAGAAGGGGCTTGTTTACTCATGCGAGATTCCTACCTTTGTTTGAATTAACCAATCGACTCCCAATAGATAAGGGATCGGTGGCTGGAGCTTGGGATGCAACTCAAAGCCGTTTGCAACAATGGTCGCCAACGGGATCGACTTGCGCGCGCCTTGATCTGCCGCTTGCCACGCCAAAACCAGATCGCTGGCGGGGTAAACGAACAGGCGGTGCAAGGTCACAAACCGCATCACGACAAAACAGATCCCGGCTTGTTCGAGACACGCCGCAAAATGCCGGATCTGGTGAGGATGAAAATTTTTCAACGGGAAACTAGCCTTGTTTTTGGTCTCTTTGGCCTCAAAGTCAAGGTAGTTGCCGCGATACACCCCGTTATAATCTGTCGTCGATGGCGTTTTGAAATATGCTTCGCGGATCACCGCCATGCTCCGCTGTGGATAGTCGACCTTCACGATCTGGATTGGCGTCGGCTTTTTATAAACCACAGCTTGTTTGGTTTGGCGATAGTAGTCGTTGCTGGCATTCAGCTCTTCTTCAAGCGTCATGCCGCGGCCGCCATAAGCGACTGGCGTGCTGGCGATTTGCGCCTGCTTCTGGTATGGCTTACCATTAGGATAATGTATTGGCATCCGATCACACTCCTAGCAACATTATACACGATTGTCACCCAAACCTTAACGCATCCCCTGGAAAGAAGGCCAACTGTGTTATCTCGATTGTGGCTATCAGGCTATCGCGCCTGGGAACTCGGCGTTCATGGCGACGAAGATCCGAAACTCAAAGTGATTAAATATCTCTTAAAAGACCGTTTGACGGCCTATCTGGAAGACGGGCTCGACTGGCTGATCACCGGCGGCGAGCTTGGTGTCGAACAGTGGGGCGCAGAAGTGGCGCTGGATTTGCAACCAACCTATCCAAATTTACAGATCGCGGTCATGTTGCCGTTCACTGATTTTGGTCATCAATGGAACGACGACAACCAGGCCAAGTTGCACAGCCTGCAAAAGCGCGTCACCTTTACCTCTGCCACCAGTCAGGCCCCGTATTCGCGGCCGGCGCAGTTATCCGGCTACAACCGCTTCATGGCGAAACACACCGATGGCGCGTTGTTTCTCTATGACACCGACTACCCAGGCAAGACCCAATACGGCTATCAGGCGGCGCTGGCAGAAGGCGGCCGCCGCGACTATCCGGTGACGACGATCACGGTAGATGATCTTGATGATGCGGCCCGTGATTTGGCGGAAAATGACGAATAATGCCAGATTTTGTAGAAAACTCGTGCATGGATTTGGAAGACATGGTATGATAAATGTATCCTGTGCTGTAATGATGAGGTGTTCGATATGGATAACAAGAACGAGTCAACCTTCAAGATCCAATATGGACCTAAGGATATCTTGGATAAGAGTTTTAAGAACAAAGTCCGGGGATATGATCCAGATGAAGTCGATGAGTTCCTCGATGGGATTATTCGGGACTACGAGAGTTTCGTCGCCGAAATCGACCGCCTGAACGAAGAGAATAGCCGACTATTCAGCCGTGTAGATGAGCTCACCAAGCAACTCAGCGTTTCGAAGAACGTTGCAACGGCAACGCCGCAACAACCTAACGGGAATGTCACCAACTATGACATCTTGAAGCGTCTGAGCAACTTGGAGCGTCACGTCTTCGGCAGTAAGTTGTCCGACGGTGGCGCCAACAATACTGGCAACCACAATTCCGGAAGCGGGATCGATCAATATTAATCCATCACTTGTAAACTTCGAGTAATCGCGCCTGGCATCTGTCAGGTGAGGAAAGTCCATGCCCGCACAAGCTGCGATGCTTGTAGTGTTCGCGTCAGGCCCAATAAGCCTGAGTACCGGCAACGGTAACGGCGGTGGCAATCGCTAAAGCTTCGGCCATGCGGTTGCGCCTGAAAGTGCCACAGAGACGATGCCTAATGGAAACGTTAGGCTTGGAACGGGTAAACCCCGCGAGCGAGTAACCCAAACTTTGGTAGGGGCGCAAGGGCTAGGGAATTTGAACTGATGCCCCCAACAGCGTAAGCTGAGATAGATGATTACTGAAGGCTCACCTGCCTGAAGGCGAGCTGGAACAAAACATGGCTTATAGAGGTTTACAAGCAGGCACGACTCGGAGCGATCCGGGTCGTTTTTTTTCGACATTTAATGAACTATAATAGAAGCAATACGAACAATGAAGGAGCAAATATGCAATATCAATTAGTCGCACATATGGCCGCCGGGCTTGAAGCGCTGGTCGCCCGTGAGTTGAAGGATCTGGGTTATGAGACCCGCAGTGAAAACGGGAAGGTCTACTTCCAAGGCGACGAAGAAGCCATCGCCCGCGCCAACGTCTGGCTGCGCACGGCCGACCGCGTGAAGATCGTCTTAGGCCAATTCAAGGCGACCACCTTCGACGACCTGTTCGAAGGGGTCAAGGCCTTGCCATGGGACCATTATCTGCCGATGGACGCGGCTTTTCCGGTTGCCGGGCGGAGCGTGCGCTCAACGCTGCACTCTGAACCGGACGTTCAAGCCATCACCAAAAAGGCGATCGTGTCCAAACTCGCAGACGTCTACCATCGCCGCGGCCGCCTGCCGGAAACCGGCGCCACTTATCCGCTGGAAGTCTCGATCTTAAAAGACATTGCCACGTTGACCATCGACACCACCGGTCAAAGTCTCTTCAAGCGCGGCTATCGTGTCGCCAAAGGGGACGCGCCGCTGAAGGAAAACTTCGCCGCGGCGTTGGTCATGCTGACCAATTGGCATACCGACATGCCGTTTGTCGATCCGACCACCGGTTCCGGAACGCTCCCGATCGAAGCCGCGTTGCTCGGCCACCATATCGCCCCAGGGTTGCAGCGCCACTTTGCCTTTGAAGACTTCCGATTCATCGCTCCTGAGATCTTGCAAAAGGTCAAAGACGACGCGATGGATGCGGCCGACTGGGATGTCGAACTCGACATCTCCGGCTATGATATCAACCAAGAGATGATCGAGATCGCCCAAGAAAACGCCAAGCAAGCCGGCTTGGGCAATGACATCACCTTCAAACAGCTGGCCGTCAAAGACTTCAAAACCGACAAGCCGCGCGGCGTTATTGTCGCCAACCCGCCTTATGGGAAGCGGCTGGGAGAACTCGACGCCGCCCGCAAGCTGTACCGCGAAATGGGCCAAACCTACGCGCCACTGACCGGCTGGAGCAAGTATATTTTGACCGCCGACCTCGGCTTTGAAAAGGCCTTTGGCAGCAAAGCCACCAAGCGCCGCAAGCTGTATAACGGGGCGTTGCGGACCGATTACTTCCAGTATTGGGCAAGCCGATCGCATAAATAATGCGTGGCAGCTCACAAAGCCATCAAGAATATCTACAAGCTAATCTAATCAAAGAAACCCCACAACCTCAACAATTGAGACTGTGGGGTTTCTTAGGATGGTCGAAAGCCTGACAAGTAAAAACTCAGTCCCAAATTTTCCAAAAAAACGCCTTAAAATGTCACAAAATTGCCATAATTAAGATATTTATAATGTTATGATTGAGCTAGTGAATCCGAATATTACGGCGATAAATGGGGATTATTGCCGGGTTCTGTATAAAAACGGCAAACATTGGGAGTGACATTTATGTTAACTAATTCCACACGGATTGGCGTCTTGATTCCAGCATTAGACCCCGATCAGCGCTTGATCAGTTTATTGCACAGCATCGTCTCGGCGAACCTCACTGACCATATCTTGGTTGTGGATGATGGTACCGTCGCGCAAACGATCTTTAAAGAAATCGAAACACGCTTTGCCAACCAGGTGGTGGTGCTTCACCATCCACACAATATTGGCAAAGGGGCGGCACTAAAAACCGGCTTTGCCTATTTTGCCAAGCATGAACCTGATCTGCTTGGTATTGCAACATTGGATGCCGATGGGCAACACACCATAGCAGATCTGAAGAAATGTGTGGCAAAGTTTTTGTTGCAACCAGATGCCTTGGTGATGGGCTGTCGACAGTTTTCTAAGGATATTCCGTTTCGCAGTCGGCTTGGGAATGTGTTGACCAATCGGTTGGTGGGCATGTTGACAGGGCTGAAGGTCTCTGACACGCAAACCGGCTTGCGAGTGATCCCGATGGCTTACGCCAAAAAAGCCCTGAACATGCCAGGCAACCGCTTCGAGTTTGAATTCACCATGTTGTTGCAAGCCAAGGCTAACGGGGTGGCAATTGTCGAACAACCGATCAAAACGATTTACTTAGATGGCAACAGCAGTTCGCATTTCCGGGTGATTCGAGACTCGATTGCGATCTATTGGCGCTTCTTTAAGTTCGCATTGAGCGGCTTGGTTTCCTTTGTTGTCGACATCGGCTTATTTGCGTTATTTATCCATCTGCTGGCTGCGGCAAACTTATCTGCTGTGATGCTTGCCACGGTGGCAGCGCGCCTGTTGTCGGCAGTGGCAAATTATTTGTTGAATCATCATGTCGTCTTTGATGGCAAAGGTGAGCGCACGTTGTTGAAATACATCGCTGTGATGGTGGTGCAGATGAGCTTGTCAGGGCTGTTCACGACGGCGCTGAGCGCGGTATTTAACTTGGTGGGCAAAGACACGCTGGGTTTGACCCTGGTCAAGATGGTCATCGACTTCTTGCTGTTTTTGGTAAGCTATCAAGTGCAAAAACGGTTGATTTTTGTGGAGGCGAAAACATATACCCATGGGCATGTCTAAAAAGAAACGGTTTGTATATGTTTTGGCACTGGTGTTGTCAGTCATTTATTTGTTGTGGCGCGTCTTCTTCACGATCCCGTGGCATGCGGCCATTCCGGTGTTGATTTTTGCCCTGTTGCTGGTGGGCAGTGAGCTGTTTTCAAACTTCACGGCGTTCATCTTGATCATCTTGCGGATGTTGAACGACAAAAAACAACAGCGCATCCAAGTGCCGCCGTTGACGCCAGACATGACGTTGCCGGCAGTGGATATCTTGATTTGCACCCATAATGAAGACGTGGGGCTTTTGCGCAAGACGATCAACGCCGCGACTTTCATCAAATATCCGGACAAGCGTAAGGTCACCATTGCGTTGTGTGACGACGGCAATCGTCCTGAAGCGGCAGCCTTGGCGAAAGAATACCATATCCGCTACATCGGTATGGCCGATAATAAGCAGGCCAAGTCAGGCAACATCAATCATGCGCTTGAGCAACTGCACGCGCCGTTATTCGCGATTCTTGACGCTGATATGATCCCGTTTTCAACGTTTTTGATGCACTCGGTACCGTTTTTCACTCAGAATTGGGCGCAGCGCTTGGCCGATGACAATGATACGGCACCATTGGGGTTCGTGCAGACGCCGCAGAGTTTCTACAATGCAGATATTTTCCAGTTTAATCTGTATTCTGAGAAAATCGTCGCCAATGAACAAGATTTCTTCTCTCGCGACGTGAACATTCTCAACGGCGCCAACCAAATGGCCTTGTTCACCGGCTCCAACGCGGTCTTCTTACGCGAGGCGGTAGATGCTGTGGGCGGCTTTCCGACGGATACATTGACAGAGGATTTTGAATTGGGTGCCAAGATCAACTTTGAAGGTTATACGAGCTTGGCCACGGCAAAGCCTGAATCCAGCGGGACGACACCGGTCGATATCAAAGGCGTGATCAAGCAGCGGACCCGCTGGGCGCGAGGCGTGATGCAAAGTTGTCGCAACTTGCATATTTTCTTGAATCCTAAGATTCCCTTGCTCAACCGGGTCATCTTGATCAATTCATATCTGTATTGGTGGTCGTTTTCCCGTCGTTTGATTTATATTGCGGCGCCTTTGCTGTATGCCTTGTTTAAGATCCAAGTGGTGAATGCCAATTTCTGGGTCTTGATGGTGGTATGGGCGCCAGGCTATTTCTTATTGCATTTTGTGTTAGGCGATGCTTCCAGCAAAATACGCGATGAGCGCTGGGGTGAGGTCCAAGAGACCTTCTTTGCGCCATACTTGTTCCTGCCGGTATTGCTGGAAACGATAGGCATCAAGGCCAAAAAGTTCAAAGTCACCAATAAGAAAGCCCGTTCGACGTTCAAAGATAAACTCTACATCTTACCGTATCTGATCATGTGGGCAATGACGTTGGTCGCCATTGTCGTATTCAACTATGGCAAGTGGGGGCCTGAGATCTTGGTGGGCTCCGTGATCACGTTCTGGTTAGTCATGCATTTCATCAACCTATCGTTTTGTGTGTTCATCTGCTTAGGGCGCGGGATCGTGCGCAATTCAGAACGCTTTGAGCGCCATGTGTCAGGCGCGATGACGGTTGATGGGGTTGATGCCGCGATCGAAACTGAAGATATCTCTGACGGCGGCTTTTCGTTTCATTTCAAAGATCAAAGCCCGCAACTGGCACATGGCGACCATTTCACCGGGTGGTTGGTCCATGATGGCTACCGGATCAAGGTCGCAGGGCAAATTGCCCGCAAGACCCAAGAGGAAGTGCCGGGCTATGGTGCCGCTATGACAAAATTAGCTAGCGCTGCAGATCGTAATCACTACCTGCAGTTGATCTACGACGGGGAGAATGAATTGTTGCCATCGGCGCAAGACCGTTGGATCACGCCTTTTGATGAGCTATACATGAACTTTGTCATGCGCTTCAAGCGCATTGACGCGTTGATGCTTAAGCTCAACCATAATCAGCGACCCGACTTTAAGGAGTAGTTGCGTGTGTTTGGAATCCTGATATTAGTCTTTTCGTTATTTGGATTTGATTTTGCCTTGCGCGTTGCAGGGGCGGAAGTCCATCTGGCCTGGATCACCAGCTTCTTATTACAAATCCTGATCATGTATGGCTTTGCGATGTGTCACCAGCTGTTGCTTGGCATGTATTTTGTCAACGGCTTAGGGTGCTTGTTGTTTGCGGTAGTCGTGCTGGGCTTGTTGTTGGGCAAGCTGAATTTTCCATTCAGCGGCACCCATCTGTTTGATCTGTGGATGATCGCCATGGGTATCTTCATGGGCATCGTTTTGTACAATAGTCCGTTGATCCATTATGACAACTACACGCATTGGGCCCTGATCGTCAAGTTTCTGACGTACACGAATCGCTTGCCCGGCGCGCATGATGCCTTGATCACATACACTTCCTATCCGCCGGCCACGGCGCTATTCATCACCCGCATCGTGAAGCTGTTGGGCTTCCGGGCAGGCGTGATGTTAGTCGCCCAATTCTTGTTGATTTGGAGTAGCTTGTACGCGATGTTTGGGGTGTTGAAAGATAAGTCGCGAGGCTTGTTTTCACTGCTGTTGTGCTTCGTCATTGCCATTTCGAACGTCTTTAACATCGCCATTCGCATGAACAATCTGCTGGTGGATTATATCTTGCCCGTGTTGGCAGTCGCTGGGGTGGCGGCAGTGTACGTTTACCGGCGTCATCCTTGGTGGCAACTAGGCACGGTGGCTTTGATCGGCGGCAGTATCTTGCTTGTGAAGAATTCAGGCACGTTCTTTGTGGTCGTCATGGTCGTGTATCTGGGCAATCAAGTTGCCCACACCGTCAAGGGGGCTTGGTGGCGCAAGGGCTTGGCATCGATTGGGGCGATGCTAGCCACTGGCATCGTGGCCTATTTGCCATTTGCCTGGTGGAATTGGCACGTCAAACATACCTTCACTTTATCGAAGCATGAGATTTCGACTGCTGCCTATCAGCACCAACTGGCCCACGAAACCACGGCCCAGATCATGGGGATCGGCAGGCGCATGATCCAGACGTTAATGTCTGGCCATTCGCTTTCGGCCAGTGGCATCTTACTGATCAATGCGGCGTTGCTCATCGGTTGGCTGGTGATTCGCCTGTGGAGTAAGCGGCGTAATCCATTACTCAAGACGGCGGTTTGGCTGGATGTCATGTTTGGCTTGTATGTCATCAGCTTGTTTGGCATGTATGTCCTGGCCATGCCATACAGTGAAGCCAAGTTGCTGGATGGTTATGAGCGCTATATGTCCAGCATTGTGATTTTCGGGTTGTTTCTGGCCACAATGGTTGCAGTGGTGGTGATGGATGAAAGCATGTACGAACAGCGTTACGAAAAGCGCAGCCTGCGCACGTTCCATTCCATCTTCACCAAGAACGCCTATCAAGTCACCACATTGGTGTTATTGATCTTCTCGATCATCATGATGTTTTCCGAATCCAACGGCGTCGCGTATGCCAATCGGCAAAATAAGAATGCCTTGCCACAACAGTTGGATCGGATCATGACGCAACGTACCACGCTTAACCACAACAAAGTCGCGATTGTTGATCCACATGCGGACGACGTCGCTAATTATTATGCCGGCTATGTGGGGAGATATTACTTTTTCTCTGATCAAGTCGTCGGCCAAGAGAATTGGAACATGTCGCGCGAGCAGTTCAAGCAGGCGGTGTTGGGCTTTGATTACGTCGCAATCCCTGAATGGCACCGAACATTTTCCGTGATGGTCAAGCAAGTTTGGGGCCAATCTATCAAGACCGGCGTGTTCAAAGTAACCAAACCTGGATTATTCACCTCGGTATTTGGGACATGAAATCGCATCTGGCCGGTCTGAAAGCAACGTTTGGAGCGTTGCGAATACTGACTGAGCGGAGAAGTTGGTGATCGATGCACCACGAACAGACCGACCCAGTTTTCGGCTCGACGCACGACCTATTCAGTTATTCAGTTCAGGTCGCCAACTGATGGACTTCGTCCATGAGCCGACTAAACCAGTTCTTGTAAACATAGTTAGAAGCAAGATGAATCACCACACGACGGGCGTGCCAAGTAATCCTACCGGCGATGTGAAAGAGACTGAACCGTAGCGAGGAGATGGTTGAACGACGGTCTTCCGAGACAAAGAGCTGTTTAAAGAGCTGAACCAGGTTATAGGCAATACCGGTGATCAAGGCTCGTGCAGTGTTCCGTGCAAAAGTTGAGCTGTCTGTTTTGTCAAAGCCAAACCCGCATTTCAGCTCCTTAATTTGGTTCTCAGCATTGCCCCGCTGTCTATAGGTCTTGAACAAAGTCTCTGGAGCCTCGGAGGCCAGGCTGGTCACTACGA